>SKHU01000253.1 GCA_007116755.1 Alphaproteobacteria bacterium | reverse complement strand
CGGAAAAGGGAGAGGACTCTGGATTGCCGCGTCGCTGTCGCTCCGCGCAATGACGGATAAAGATTCTTCACCTACGGCTCAGAATGACAGGTTAAAAATCCTTGTCCGTACAGTCTGAAAAAAAACGCCCCGCCGGAGCGGAGCGTTTTGTGTCTTGATTTTTGTCTTTTTTATTGCGGTCAGTTCAGCGGTTCGCCGTCAAAGGTGAAGCGCTTGATCTCCGCGCCGGCGCGCAGTTCCTGAACGTATTTTTCCAGCGCTTTCTGGCCAAGCTGGTTGCGGATCATATCCTCGACCTCTTCCAGCTTCGGCGCGGGGCGCTTGCGGCGATCCTCGACCTTGACAACATGCCAGCCGAATTGCGTTTGCACAGGCTCTTTCGCATAAGCGCCTTTTTTGATTTTTGCGGCAGCCGCGCCGAATTCGGGCGCGATTTCATCCGATGTGAAATAGCCGAGATCGCCGCCATTGGCCGCTTCCGGATCTTTCGAATGCGCGCGCGCCAGTGCGGCGAAATCCCCGCCTGCGTCAAGCTTTTTGATCAGTTCCAGCGCTTCGTCACGCGTTTCGACAAGGATGTGGCTGGCGCGGGTTTCTTCCATGCCCGTATGTTCCTTGATCAGACGCTGATATTCGGATTTGATCTGCTTCGCATCGACGATTTCCTTCATCTTGCGCTCCAGATACATATTTTTCAAAATCTGCTTTTTTGCTTCTTCCATCATCTTGCGGAATTCCGGATCGTTTTCCAGACCGGATTTGGCGGCTTCTTTCTGCAGCAGCTTTTCCGTGATCATCTGGTCGATCACCATCGGAAAAATCTGTTCCGCCGTAATCGGCAGGCCGGGGGGAACATTGTTCATGACATCCATGATCTCGCTGCGTTTGATTTCCTCGCCATTGACGACGGCGACCGTCGGGTTGTCGCGGCTTGCGGCGGCGTTATCCCCGCCCGCGAACAGAAAAAAAGCGGTGGCGGCAATGATCGCGCCGGCAAAAATAAATGTATAAAAACGTGCTGACATTTTCGGGTCTCTCCTTGATAATGTTCATCTTATGACGGACGAAACCATCTATGGCAGGGTTTTTCCGTGATTGCAAGGGTAAATTCGGCGGCAAAACTGCGAAGAAAGCTTGTATCTGGCGGCGGTGCGGTGTATAAAATCCACACAGGAATAATATAGACTGATGGAGAAAATGTTTAAGATGTTCGGCGCACTTGCCCATAAAATCTTTGGCAGCAGCAACGAGCGCGAGCTGCGTGCCATGCAAAAACCCGTGGATCAGATCAATATGCTTGAGCCGGAGATGCAAAATCTCTCCGACGAAGAGCTGAAAGGCCTGACGGAAAAATTCAAAAAACGGCTGGACGACGGGGAAACCCTTGACGATCTGCTGCCCGAAGCTTTCGCGGCCGTGCGTGAAGCGGCGCGGCGCACCATCGATCACCGTCCTTTTGACGTGCAGCTGATGGGCGGGATTGTTCTGCATCAGGGCAAAATCGCGGAAATGCGCACGGGTGAGGGAAAAACCCTTGTCGCCACATTGCCGGTCTATCTGAATGCGCTGGGCGGCAAGGGCGTGCATATCGTTACCGTCAACGATTATCTGGCACAGCGTGATGCGGACTGGATGCGCCCCGTTTACGAAGCGCTGGATATGAAAGTCGGCTTTATTGTCGGCAATATGACCGATGCCGACCGCCGCGCCGCCTATGCGGCGGATGTCACTTACGGCACCAACCACGAATTCGGATTCGATTATCTGCGCGACAATATGAAGATTAATCTCGACGAGATGGTGCAGCGCGATTTCAATTTTGCCATCGTCGATGAGGTGGATTCGATCCTGATTGACGAGGCGCGGACACCGCTGGTGATCTCCGGCGCGGTTCAGGAAATTGCCGAGCTTTACGGCGCTGTTGATCAGGTCATCCCGCATCTGGGGCCGGATGATTACGATCTGGACGAAAAACTCAAAAACGTCACATTGACCGAACACGGCATCGACCATGTCGAAGACCTTTTGAAAAAACACGGCGTGATGACCGAAGGCGGGTTGTATGATCCGCAGAACATCAATCTTGTGCATCACGTACAGCAGGCGCTGCGCGCGCATATCATGTTCAAAAAGGACGATCATTATATCGTCAAGGACGGACAGATTATGCTGATCGACGAATTTACAGGCCGCATCATGGACGGCCGCCGCCTGTCCGACGGGCTGCATCAGGCGATTGAAGCGAAAGAGCGCGTGCATGTCCAGAACGCCAATCAGGTTCTGGCGACCATTACCTATCAGAATTATTTCCGCCTTTATCCGAAACTGTCGGGCATGACCGGAACGGCCATGACCGAGGCGGCGGAATTCGAAGATATTTACGGGCTGACCGTTGTCGATATTCCGACGAATATGCCGCTGGTCCGCAAGGACTGGGATGACGAGGTTTACGCCATGCGCGACGAGAAATACGATGCGATCATCGAACAGATTCGCGAATGTTATGACCGCCAGCAGCCGATACTGGTCGGCACGACCTCGATTGAAAAATCGGAATATCTGTCAAAATTGCTGAAAAAGGTCAAGGTCAAACACAACGTCCTCAACGCCCGTTATCACGAGCAGGAGGCGCAGATTATCTCACAGGCCGGTGTGCCGGGCGCGGTGACGATTGCCACCAACATGGCCGGTCGCGGAACGGATATCAAGCTGGGCGGCAATTTCGATATGCGCTGCGCCGAAGAGATTCCGGCCGGTGCCGACGATATCAAACGCAAAAAAATGGAAGACAAAATCCGCAAGGAAATTGCCGAGGCGGCCGATTTTGTCTGCGAGCAGGGCGGGCTGTTTATTCTGGGTACGGAACGCCACGAATCCCGCCGCATCGATAACCAGCTGCGCGGCCGTTCCGGCCGTCAGGGCGATCCGGGCGCCAGCAAGTTTTTTATCTCGCTGGAAGATGATCTGATGCGGATTTTCGAATCCGAGCGTCTGCAGGGATTCCTGAATAAAATGGGTATGCCCAAAGGCCAGCCGATCGTGCATCCGATGATTACCAAGGCGATGGAAAGCGCCCAGAAAAAAATCGAAAAACAGCATTACGAAATGCGGAAAAACCTGCTGAAATTCGATAATGTGATGAATGACCAGCGTAAAGTTGTTTATGAACAGCGCCGCGAGGTGATGGACAGCGACGATGTATCCGAAATGGTACGTGATATGCGTCACGATATCATCGAAACGCTGGTCGGCCAATTCATGCCGCCGGGCAGCTATTCCGAGCAATGGGATCTGGAATCCCTGCAGCATGAATCGCAGCGTCTTCTGGGGCTGCACGAGTCGATTGAAGACTGGGGTAAAGAGGAAGGCGTGGCGCAGGAGGAACTCCTTGAACGCCTGATGGAGGCCTCGGACAAAAAAATGGCCGAGAAAACCGCGAATTTTTCGGCGGAAAATATGCGCCGTCTGGAAAAAATCGTTGTTTTGCAGATTCTCGACCAAAGCTGGCGCGATCACCTGCAAAGTCTTGAACAGCTCAAACAGGGGATTTATCTGCGCGGCTATGCCCAGAAAGACCCGCTGATCGAATATAAATCCGAGGCGTTTTTGATGTTCGAGCAAATGCTGGACAATTTCCGCGAAAACGTCACGGCGCTGCTCTGCAATGTTGAGCCCAGCCGGGAAATGCCGCAAATTCCGCGTCAGGCCGATATGAAGATGCGCGAAGAGCGCGGCGCAGGGCTTTTCCCCGATCAGGCAGCCGGCGGACAGCCCGGCACGATGACGGAAGACGGCACCTATGTGAAGCCGGAATTTGACGAAAAAGATCCGGAAACATGGACGGATACGCCGCGCAACGCACCCTGTCCGTGCGGCAGCCAGAAGAAATACAAGCATTGTCACGGACGTAAATTTTGATTTTGATTTTGAATTTTTAAAAAACGAAAGGAGCAGGCCCATGACCGCAGAGCCGAAAGCAAAAGAGATTTTCGAGACGATGGATTACGGCCCCGCCCCTGAAAGTGACGCACATGCGCGCGCATGGCTGAAAGACCATAAAGAAAAATTCGGCCATTTTATCGGCGGCAAATGGGTGACACCCAAAGACGGAAAATATTTCAAAACCGTTAATCCGGCAACAGGCGAAAAACTGGCCGATATTCTTGACGGCACGGCAAAAGATGTGGATACGGCGGTCAAGGCCGCACGCAAGGCGCTGCCCGCATGGCAGGCGCTTTCCCCGTTCCGCCGCGCCAAATATCTTTATGCCATCGCGCGGCTGTTGCAAAAACACGGGCGGCTTTTTGCCGTTGTCGAAACGCTGGATAACGGCAAGCCGGTGCGCGAAACCCGCGATATCGACGTGCCGCTGGCGGCGCGGCATTTTTATCACCATGCCGGATGGGCGCAACTGCTGGAAACGGAGTTTCCGGGCTATGAGGCGCACGGTGTTGTCGGGCAGGTGATTCCGTGGAATTTCCCGCTGTTGATGCTGGCGTGGAAAATCGCGCCCGCACTGGCCGCGGGCAATACCGTTGTGTTGAAACCGGCGGAATTCACGCCGCTTTCGGCGATGCTGTTTGCGGAAATCTGTATGGAGGCCGGACTGCCCGAGGGCGTGGTCAATATCGTGCAGGGCGCAGGGAAAACCGGCGCGGCGCTGGTCGCGCATGATGATGTCGATAAAATCGCCTTTACCGGTTCGACCGAAGTCGGTCGTATGATCCGCGCCGCGACAGCCGGCAGCGGCAAAGCGCTGACACTGGAACTGGGCGGAAAATCTCCGATGATCGTATTTGACGATGCCGATCTGGATGCGGCGGTCGAAGGTGTGGTGGACGGGATCTGGTTCAATCAGGGCGAGGTCTGCTGCGCGGGATCGCGCATGCTGGTGCAGGAAGGCGTGGCCGAAAAGATTCATAAAAAACTGGCGCGGCGCATGGAAAATTTCCGCATCGGTGATCCGCTGGACAAATCTGTGGATATGGGGGCGGTTGTCGATAAAAGCCAGTTTGACAACATCACCGCGATGATCAAAACCGGTGTCAAGGAAGGTGCGGAGCTGATTCAGCCTGCGCCGGAGCTTTGTCCCGTTCCGGAAAAGGGATGGTTTATTCCGCCGACGGTGCTGGCGAATGTGTCGCCGTCCTCGACCGTGGCGGAAAAAGAGATTTTCGGCCCCGTCCTTTCAACAATGACGTTCCGCACCCCCGATGAAGCGGTGGCGCTGGCCAATAACACGCGCTACGGTCTTGCGGCCGGAATCTGGAGCGAGAATATCAATCTGGCGCTGGACCTTGCACCGAAGCTGAAGGCGGGCGTGGTCTGGGTCAATTCCGCCAATCTGTTTGATGCGGCCTGCGGTTTCGGCGGATACCGCGAATCCGGTTTCGGCCGCGAAGGCGGGCGCGAGGGCATGTATGCCTATCTCAAAAAAAGCGTCCTGAAAAAACTCAAACCCTATACCCCGCGCGAAAAAGAGTTCATCAGCAAAAAACACGGGCTGAAATCCGTTTCCGTCTCCGGCGGGCTGATCGACCAGACGCCGAAATTCTTTATCGGCGGCAAACAGACACGTCCCGACGGCAATTACAGCCTGTCGGTTCTCTCGCCCGAAGGCGAATTGGTCGGCCAGACGGGCGAAGGCAACCGCAAGGATATCCGCAATGCCGTCGAAGCCGCACGCAAGGCGGAAGGCTGGGGCAAGGCCGCGCATCACCTGCGCGCGCAGATTCTGTATTACATTGCCGAAAATCTCGAGCGCCGCAAATCCGAATTTGCCGCACGGATCACGGCAATGACCGGCGCAACCAAAGCCAAAGCCGCCGAAGAGGTGGAATTGTCGCTTGAGCGGCTGTTTACCTATGGCGCATGGTGCGACAAATATGAAGGCGCGGTGCATACGCCGCCGATGCGTGCCGTGGCTGTGGCCATGAAAGAGCCGGTCGGCATTATGGGGATTGTCTGCCCCGATGAAGCGCCGCTGCTGGGCTTTATCTCGCTGCTCGCGCCTGCAATTGCGATGGGCAACCGTACGGTGATCCTGCCGTCTGAACAGCATCCGCTGGCGGCGACGGATTTCT
>SKHU01000261.1 GCA_007116755.1 Alphaproteobacteria bacterium | reverse complement strand
GTTTCTGTTTTTCCTATATTAACCATAGCCATGACAGAGTTTCAACACAAACCGTTGCCGAACGGACCGGATAGAAGAATTTCCGTCGCGCCGATGATGGGCTGGACCGACCGGCACGACCGCTATTTTTTGCGGCTGATTGCGCCGAATATCCTGCTTTATACGGTCATGCTGACAACAGGTGCACTACTGCACGGCGACCGCCGCGGCTTTCTGCGTTTTGATCCGGCCGAACATCCCGTTGCGCTGCAACTGGGCGGCAGCGACCCCGCCGATCTGGCAAAAGCCGCCAAATACGGCGAAGCCGAAGGATATGACGAAATCAATCTGAATTGCGGCTGCCCCAGTGACCGTGTACAACGCGGGGCTTTCGGCGCCTGCCTGATGTCAAAACCCCGCCTTGTCGCCGATTGCATCTCCGCCATGCGCGATGCTGTCTCCGTGCCCGTCACGGTCAAAACCCGCATCGGCATTGACGATCACGACAGTTACGGTTTTTTATGCGATTTTATCGGAACGGCCTCCGGCAAAGGCGGCTGCGATACGTTTATTATCCACGCCCGCAAGGCCTGGCTGAAAGGGCTTAATCCGAAACAGAACCGTACCGTGCCGCCGCTGCGGCGGGATATCGTCCGCCGCATCAAGCAGGATTTCCCGCAACTGACAATCATCACAAACGGCGGGCTGGCTTCGAAGGAAGATGTCACGGAGGAGTTGCGCCATACAGACGGCGTAATGATCGGCCGCGAAGCCTATCAAAACCCGTATTTCCTTTCATCTCTGGAAAGGAATATCCTCGGTACGCCTACATACAGGCTGCGCAGCCGCCGTCAGGTCGTCGAAGATATAATGCCTTATATGGAGCGGGAAATGCGTTCCGGCACAGCACTGAAAGACATCGCACGGCATATTCTCGGCCTGTTTCAAGGGCTGCCGGGTGCCAGAAACTGGCGGCGGCACCTGTCGGAAAACGCCTGCCGCCCCGGCGCGCAGATTTCGGAGATTACATCGGCGCTGGCGCATATACTACATGACAATCCGCAGGAAATGCCACTTCACCGCCGCGCGGAATAAAGCTTTTGTTTTGTTTTGCTTTTCGTTGTAGAGTTGTTATACTTTTGCTGTCAAAGGTACACTAAAGGCACTCAACTGCACATATACATATCATGGTCTGGAAACAACTGACAAAAGAAAATGCCTCCGCCGTTCTCGACAAGATCGGCAACGATCCCCATGCCATCGTGTTTTCCAAAGAATTCACGGAAATCGCGTGGGACGAACTCAGTTTTTATCCGCGTTTTGACCTCTACCGCCTCGTCAATTTCGCCACCATGCCCTCTTTCAGCATGGAATATATCAGCGATGGCAAAGCATTTCTGCCGCTTGACGGCACGGCCAATCCGATTTACGCCATCAATGACGAAGCCCCGATCAGCCTGACGAAGAACAATGTTGTTGAATATCTCGATTTTTTCTTTTCGCGTGTGCGCGGCAGCGATGGCGATATCCTGCTCATCAAATCGCCGGATGACATGCCGTTTTTGGATTCGCTGGATCCTGCGCAGCAAAAAAGCGTCCGCGACAGCTTCAAACCCCTGCATATCGAAGACGGCAACGTCCCCGGACAGTTTATCGTTCACGGCACCCTTTTTTACAGCGGGTGCCTGATTTCCGCTATTCTGCGCGTCTCTTCCGACGGACGGCTGTCCTTTATCGAGCGCGATATGCTGCTGCGCAATATTTCTTTCCCGCAAAACACGGTGAGTTACTACTGGATGGGAGAATAAGAAAAATGTCTGATACAGGAAAAGACCCGTTCGCAAATCTGGATGAAATACTTTCCCCCGAAACCTCCGTCAGTTCCCTGCCGGATGAGAAAGTAATGATCGAAAAAGCACTGGAAGTTCTCAGCCAGAGCAGCATGTCCTTTTCCCTGACGGAAATGGTGACGGAACACAGCCTGAAAATCCGCATTATCACGACACCGCGCGAGGTCAGCTATGTGCCTGAAAGCAAGGATGTCTATGTCGGAATCACGGCCATAAATCCTGCCCAGCCGGCAAAATTTATTCTGCTGCTGGCCGATGCCTTGCTGGAGGCCAAGCTGGAGCTTGACGGATATAAACAGCCCCCGATCACAGAAGCGCGGGAAAAATATATCAGTATGACGGCAGAGAAAAAAGCCAGAAAAGTCGCACATTTATGCGCAATCGCCTTTGACCTCGACCAAAAAGAACAATTTTCCGGCTATCGCTTTATTGAAGAAATGAACAAACTGGGGCACAATAGGGCTATGGACGTTTTCATCCAGAATCTTTAACGATTCATTAACCGAATCCGTCCTATAATGCAGTGACATAACCGCATTATAATAATAAACCATGCCGCGAGCAAAGGAGACGTGCCCATGAAATACGGACAAGCTATTGAAGCCGTCGTCACAGATATCAAACCCGCCATTATGCGTGTTGCAGGTGAACATTGCAGCAACGCATGCAAAGCTCTCGGTGTAAACCTCGCATCTTCTCCGACACGACACAGATTCGGTTTTCAAAAATAAAACTGCTTTCTTGTGCGAAAAAACAGAATTTCAGGAAAACCCGGCGCAAAACGCCGGGTTTTTCTATTCCTAAAAAACAGTTTATTTTCATATATTTACAGTAATTTATCCGGCCACACCCCCTCTGCATTTTAAAACATTAATGTCTTTTTTGCGCCATTTAACCCTTCTTTAACCTGATTATCCATATAATGGTAAACATAAAACGTAAGTGCGCTTGGCAGCCCGCACGGGAGGAGCGCACACAAGACAAATAACGGGGTGTAACTTCAAGGAGTAGCTTAAAATGTCTAAGGGTCATGATATAAACAATGCAACAAACGCCGTCATCAATGATCCCGAAATAAGAGCGGGAATCGGTCGGCGGGCCGGCGGGGTACACGACCAGTACAGCCATCTTCGCGGCAAGGCACAACAGAGTTTCCAGAACCGGAACAAACCTACGCCCTAAATACGGGGCTCCATATCGGACGCGTTTGCAGGCGGAGAATGCTCTCATATAAGCATATCCGCCTGTTTTACTGGCCGCCGAATACAGAATCCGCCAATGAGGCCGCGCCTTCCTTTTGCTTCATATCTGCTTCGGCTCTTGCGATTTCAGCTTTCAGCTCTTCAATATATTCTTTTAATTCTCCCACGGACATTTTCTCCAGATTGCGGGGAAATTCCGTCGCTTCTTTTTTACGCGGCAAATCATCCGGATCAAAAACCATATTTGCAACTCCTTTCACATCGGTGTAGATTGCCAATATCGTAAAACAAGATACCGGATTTTGCCAAATGGTTTTAAAGACAATGCGGGCGGCGGAATTCGTCAATCCCGGTGAAAACGCCGAAATCAGAATTACGGAACGCCCTGTTCCCAAACCGCAGAGCGGTGAAGTGCTGATAAAAATTCATGCTGCAGGCATCAACCGCCCCGATCTGGCGCAGATGGCCGGACGTTACAACCCGCCGCCCGGCATCACGGATATTCCGGGGCTGGAAGTCGCAGGCGAGGTCGTGGCGCTCAACGGCACAGATAATTTTGCCGAGGGGGATAAAATCTGCGCCCTGCTCTCGGGCGGCGGCTATGCGGAATATTGCACCGTTCCCGCTCCGCAATGCCTGCCTTTACCGAAAAACCACGACTTTGTGCAGGGCGCGGCCATCCCCGAGAATTTTTTTACCGTCTGGGTTAATCTGTTCGATCACGGCAGGCTGCAAAAAGGTGAAAACCTGCTGGTGCACGGCGGATCATCAGGCATCGGCACGGCCGCAATACAGCTTGGAAAAGCCTTTGGTGCAACCGTTGCCGTCACGGCCGGCAGCGATAAAAAATGTGCGGCCTGCCTTGATCTGGGCGCAGCACAGGCCGTCAATTACAAAACGCAGGATTTCGTCGAAATCCTCGGGAAAGACAGCACGGATGTCGTGCTGGACATGGTCGGCGGAGATTATCTACCACGCAATATGGCCGTGCTGCGCGACCGCGGACGCCATGTCAGTATCGCCGGACAGCGGGGCTGGACGGCGGAAATTTCCATCTTCGACATCATGCGCAAACGGCTTGCGCTGACGGGATCGACTTTGCGTCCGCGCAGCATTGCCGAAAAAGGCGCGATTGCCGAACAGCTCCGCACACATGTCTGGCCGCTTTTTGACAACGGAACAATTGCACCCGTTATCCACGAAACCCTCCCGCTGGAACAGGTTACAGAGGCTTATACCCTGCTGAAAAGCTCAAGACATATCGGAAAAATCATATTAAAAATAACGAGTTAGAAGCATTGAGTTGCGCGGTTTGTTTTTTTTGTGCTAGACTGGAATCATTAAAGGGGATGGATAAGGTATTTATTTAAAACGGCTTTTGAAAAGGATCAAAGCCCATGGAAGATATTGTTCCCCCCCGCCCCGCAGCATCACCTGCAGCATCAGTAAATGACCGCTCCTCCGGCAAAATATCCGAAACATGGTGGCGTACGCAAAGCGCAACAATGGCGCTGCTCAAACACGCCTACCGAAAAATCGGTGATGCGGAGGCCGAACTGGCACGGCGCGAAGCCCGGATACGGACACTGGAAAAACTGGCACTGACCGACGAGCTCACCGGCCTTTACAACCGCCGCGGCTTTCTTGCCGAATTCCGGCGCGACATGAAGCGGATGCAGCGTCTCGGAGAAGTAGGCGGCCTACTGATCCTGCTTGACCTTAACAAATTCAAACAGATCAATGACTGCCACGGACATCTTGCCGGTGACAAAGCCCTGCAGCTTATCAGCCGCACACTTTTGAAACTGATCCGCGACACGGATACGGTTGCGCGGCTTGGCGGAGATGAATTTGTGCTGTTTCTCTCCAATACGGCGGAAAATGACGGGCAGGAGAAAGCCATGCAAATCCGTGAAACGCTCAACAGCCTTTTTTTGAAATCTCAGGGGCGCAAAATTCCGCTTGAAACCTCAATGGGAACAGCCTATTGCAAAACCGGAACAGATTTTGAAACCGTCTATGACCTTGCCGATGCGGCGCTTTATGCCGATAAAAACCTGCCCTGATAAAAAAATAAACTGAATTGAGATGCCATTTTTGCCCTTTGCATCCCCGCACTCAGTTGACATATTATATTTTCCGATATATACTGCCCCCGTTATTTTTTAATCGGCAATTTATTAAAAGAGGGTAATATTATGGGCATTAAACGCGGTATCGGAAAATTCGGGGACGGTTATAAAAAAGAGTTCGGCGGCGTGGCCGCAGCAGCCCCTATCGGCACATTGATTTTCACGGCTCTTTTCGGTATCGGAACCGGCGGGTTCGGTACGGGTGTTGCCATAGATGCGCTGAATATCACGGATGACCAGCCGCGTGCAGGACAGCAGGTTTCGATCGAGCAGCACCGTCAGGCTCTGGCGAATCTTGAAACACAGCGCGAGGCTCTGGCCGAACTGGGCGGCTATGCGCCGCAAGGTACATCCGCACTGGAGCGCCTGATTGAAATTCCGCAGGATGCGCAAGCAAACCGTCAGGCTGCGGAAGCACAACAGCAAAACTATCGTTCCGCGATGAACGATTTTATTACCTCTGTGCATCTGGATGCGCGGCTGAACGAGCAGGATGTCCAAAATCTGGTCACCGAATTCAAGGCAGAGCATGGAAAAATCAGCGAAGTTACGGATTTCCGCCGCAGCATTGATTATGCGGATCTGAATGTCACACGCGCATGGGCGGAAAACAGGGATTTTGCCTCCGAATTTGAAAAAGCCAAAGCCGTCAATGAACGCGCTGCCGGTTACACGCCCAGCAATTTCAGCACAAAAGGTGCGCTTGGCACAGCGCTGGCTCCGTGGCTGCTGCTGATTCTCACCGGCATGGCGGGCGGACCGTTGCGGCGCTGGGCGAATGAAAAGCCGAAGCCGAAAAAGACAAAATCCGGTTATCAGCACTAGGTAGCGTACCCATAAAATAGTTTTCAACTCCAAAGGAATGTGATTCACTTGTTGTGTATGGATACAACAAGGAGGAAGTCTATGTCCCGTTTTGATTTAAGCGATTTTGAATGGC
>SKHU01000229.1 GCA_007116755.1 Alphaproteobacteria bacterium | reverse complement strand
ATACACAAAAAATATTAGGCGGGAGTATGAGACATGAAAATCGGTGTGGTCGGATGTGGACAGGTTGGCTCTGCAAGTGCTTATGCCTGCGTTATGCGGGGTGTTGGTACGGAACTGGTTCTGGTTGACCAAAACCCTGCCTTTGCCGCGGCACAGGCGGAAGACATTCTGCATGCGACTCCGTTTGCCGCACCTGTTGCCGTAAGATCGGGCGATTATGAATATCTGGATGGCGCAGCGGTTGTCATGATTGCCGCAGGTGTCAGCCAGAAGCCCGGAGAAACCCGACTGGATCTTTTAAAGCGCAATGCAGCTGTTTTTGAAGATATCATACCAAAAATTCTTTCTGCTGCGCCGCAGGCCGTTTTGCTGGTGGCCACCAACCCTGTTGATGTTATGACGCATATGGCATCTGAAATTGCCAAACGCAGCCACAATGTTTCGTTCAACCGTGTTATCGGATCGGGGACGATTTTGGATACGGCACGTTTCCGGACGCTTGTCGGAAAACATCTCGGTGTGTCCAGCCATTCCGTTCACGGTTATGTTCTGGGGGAGCATGGAGATTCAGAGGTTTTACACTGGTCCGGCATTAGCATCGGAAACCTGCCGTTAACCGCTTTCGCAGCCCAGATCGGCGCAGCTGTCACATCGGAAATCCGCCGGCAAATTGATGATGGTGTACGCAATGCCGCCTACCGGATTATCGAAGGCAAAGGCGCAACATGGTACGGCATCGGGGCAGGCATGGCGAGAATTGCCGCCGCCATACAAAAAAACGAACATGCGGTTCTGACATGTGCCACACGTATGGCCGAAGCGGAAGGCGTGACCGATGTAACGTTATCCATGCCGCAGATTATTGCGGCCGGAGGCATTGAGAAAACCATGTTTCCTTTACTGGACAGGGAGGAAACCGCCGCGCTAAAAAAAAGCGCCACCGTTATAAAAGAAGCCATCACGGGTGTCATGACCTGACCGGATCAGGCAACGTAGCAGACAGGAAAAACAAGATGGACGCCTTGAAAATTCTTGCTGCTCTCTCGCCGATTTTAATCATATTCACTTTTCTGGTGCTGTTGCGCTGGCCTGCAAAATACGCGATGCCCCTCACCGCACTGATAACAGCCGCGCTTGCCGGAGCCGTATGGCAGGTTCCCGCCATACGGATGGCTGCTGCCGCGATAGAAGGGCTTATGGTCGCCGCCTCTATCATCTGGATCATTCTCGGCGCGATATTTTTATTAAAGGTGATGTCCGCATCGGGCGCGCTGGAGCGGATTCGCAACGGTTTTACAGTTGTATCTCCCGACCGGCGCGTACAGCTTATTCTTATTGCCTGGCTGTTCGGGGCATTTATTGAAGGCGCTGCAGGTTTCGGAACGCCGGCCGTTATTTGTGCCCCCTTGCTGATTGCTCTCGGCTTTCCGGCTATGGCGGCTGTTGTACTGACACTCATAGCAAACAGCTCTCCCGTTTCATTCGGAGCCGTCGGCACACCGGTTCTGATCGGGATGCAAATGGGGCTGGAAGCCGGAGAAAAAGACGTTCTGTCGCATATGCATATTACGGATCAGACCTTGGGAGGATTTGTTGAAACCGTCGCCGTGCAGGCGCTTGTCATGGATTTGATGATCGGCAGCTTCGTGCCGATTCTGCTGTGTGTTTTAATGACATTTTGTTTCGGACGGAATAAATCGGCACGCGAAGGGCTTGAAATATGGCGCTTTGCTCTGCTGGCCGGATTGGCGTTTTTCCTTCCCGCCCTTGCCGTTGCCTATTTTTTCGGCCCCGAATTTCCAAGCCTGTTAGGGGGGCTGATCGGCATAGGTATTATTTTATTGGCCATAAAATTTAAATTTTTACTGCCGAAAACACAATGGGATGATTTCTGTCCGCAATTCAAAACATTGCCGCCTCCTGAAACGGACAAAAAGAAGACCGCATCCCCCTCTAAAAAAATAACTCTTGCCTATGCCTGGCTGCCGTATCTGTTGATTACGCTGGTTTTGGTTTTGACCCGCATAGACGCATTTCTCCTGAAAGGTCTGCTGAAATCCATGGCGCTTGAATGGAACAATATTTTGCACACGGATATATCCGCACGTATTGAACCGCTTTATCTCCCCGGTACGGTTTTTCTTCTGACCGCCCTTGTAGCCGCACAGCTTTACGGGATGCGCCGCCGCGATCTTGTCCGGACAGCCGGTGAAACTTTTTCTGCCCTGCAATCCGGCATTATCGCTCTTTGCGCCGCCGTACCGACGGTAAGAATTTTTGTGTATTCGGACATCAATACCGGCGGAGTGGACAGTATGCCCATTGAACTGGCCGCAATGGCGATAGGTTATTTCGGTTCGGGCTGGTCGTTTTTTGCACCGTTTGTCGGCGTGCTTGGCACATTCATTTCCGGTTCGGCAACATTTTCAAATATGATGTTTAGCCTGTTGCAGTTTTCTGCGGCAAGTGAAGCCGGTCTTCCACCGCGCCTGATCCTTGCCGCGCAGCTGCTTGGCGCCAATGCCGGCAATATGATTGCGGTTGTCAATGTCGTCGCCGTTGCCGCCGTCACACAACTTTCCGGCCGTGAAGGCCAGATCATCCGGTACACAATCCTTCCCATGCTATTGCTGGCACTGTCTGCGGGTATTATTACAACTGTATTTATCCGGTTTCCGTTTTAGGAAATCCAGTATAATGCTATCGACGGCGCGGCCGAACGTGCCCTGAAAGATGACGGCTGATAATGATAAAATGGTGCGGGCGGGGGGACTCGAACCCCCACGGGCACAAGGCCCAACGGATTTTAAGTCCGTTGCGTCTACCAATTCCGCCACGCCCGCTTAAAACATCTTCAATTTATGCCGCAGAAGAAAACGACGCAAGAAAAAAACAGGCCGCCTCTGCGATTGCAAAGGCGGCGCTGTCCAAACAATTCTTTCCGTTATACGGCGACGGCCTGCGGGCCTTTTTTGTCTTTCTTGTCTTTTTTGTTCTCGCGCGGCCATGAGGTGAACTCCATCACCGACTCGTCCACGCCGCAGACTGTTGTGCACAGCCGTGCCGCCACCAGATACGGGTCGGCATTCGCGCCGGGACGGCGGTCTTCAAAATAACCCCATCCTTTTTCCGCAATCTGGCGCGGAATGCGGATTGATGCGCCGCGATCGGCTTCTCCGGCCCTGAACGTGTTGATGTCGCAGGTTTCGTGCAGACCTGTCAGACGGCGCTCCAGCCCGTGACCATAGAGCCGGATATGCTCTTTGTGTTTTTTCTCCAGCGCGGCGATGGCTTTTTTAATCGCCTCGCCTCCGGTTTTCGGATCGCGGATTTCCTTTGTCGAGAAATTGGTGTGCATGCCCGCACCGTTCCAGTCGCCCGTCACCGGCTTGTTATGCGTGGAGACCGTTATACCGTAATCTTCGGCAATGCGGTAAAGCAGCCAGCGTCCGAACCAGAGATGATCGGAAACCGTCAGCACATCCGCTTTTTCGCTGTCATCACCGCGGTATCCCATCTGGAATTCCCACTGTCCCGGCATCACCTCGGCATTGACGCCGTAGAGCATCAGACCGGCGGCAAGGCAGGCTTCCGCATGTTCTTCGACCAGTTCGCGGCCAAAGACCTCATCCGCACCGACGCCGCAATAATACGGTCCCTGCGGCGCGGGGAAACCCGTTTCCGGCCAGCCAAGCGGCGTGCGTCCGTCAAACAGCGTATATTCCTGTTCGAACCCCGCCCACGGATCGTGTTTTGCAGCGCCCGCATCCAGAACGGCACGCAGCTGCGCGCGGGAATTGGTTTCATGCGCCTTGCCTTTGGAATCGTAAACCTCTGTCATCACAAGATAGTTGCCGTAGCCGCGGATCGGGTCGGGAATGAATGCCACCGGCTTCATAATACAGTCCGAATCGTGCCCCTCCGCCTGCAGCGTTGAAGAACCGTCAAAGCTCCATTCGGGGAAATCTTCCAGCACCGGATCATCATCCAGTCTCAAAACCTTTGTTTTCGAGCGCAGATAACGCGTCGGCAACGCACCGTCAATCCAGATATATTCCGCAAAAGCAAATTCAGACATAGTCCTGACCCTCTTCTATCCTTGTCTTACATTATTGTTGTCATGGAAACCCGATATTGCGAGATTACTGCGATTTGCAAACAATCACAATCAGAATTTTGCGCTGCAACACAAAATCTTTTCCGTCTGCCGTATCGCTTTTTCTGCCCGAATCCTGTATTCTGTCTGTCCAGACAGATAACGAAAGAACCGAAGCAATGCCGCCAACACGTCCCGCCGCAAAGACCGCAGCCGGAGAAGCCGCCGCTGACACAGCATTACAGGCTGCTGCGCCGCGCGCGGATATTGCGCTCAGCGTTCCGGTGCTGATTGCCGACAGGCGCAAAGCCGTCATCCTGACCGCAGGCGGCGAGATTCTTATGCCGAAACCGTCGGAACTCGGCCGCTTTCTTGCGCAGCATATGCCGCTAGTCTGTCATGCGCCCGCAACGGCGGCGCAACTCGGCATTTCGCCTTTTGCCGCCTACGATATTCTCGAAATTTTTGCCTTTGTGCATCCGGCGCGGTTTTGCCTGCCTTCCGTTGCAGGTGTCGCGGCAGCGCTTGATCTCCCCGTTTCCGTCACGACAACGGAGGATCAGTGCATCGCGTTGCTAGAATCGGCACAGCATCTTCTGGCCGCTCTGACGGCGGAGAGCCGCACGGAACATTCCGACCCCGTCGCCATCGCCGCGATGATGGGACTGGCCACAGCAGCAGATGTCAGCGGAGAGGGCAACGGCGGGCAAAGCAATGCGCCCTCCGGCTGGCCGTGGGCACCGCTGATTTTACAGGCGCTCGACAAGCCGCACGGGCATCACGACCGGCAAACGGCGCGCGCAGGTACAAAAATCTGGAACCGCCTGCAGGAATGGGCGGAGGAAGCACCGCCCCCGCCCCCCGGACATGAAAGCATCAGCGCGCCGGAATCCGCCGCGGCATTGCAGGAACTGCTTGCCGCACGCGGCGGCAACACACAGCCGCGTGCGGCACAGCTTTCCTATGCCGAAGGCATCGTTCCGGCCTTTCATCCGCGTAACCGTGAAAATCTGCCTAATACCGTCATTGCCGAAGCCGGAACCGGTACGGGAAAAACGCTCGGCTATATCGCGCCGGCCGGAGCATGGGCGGAGAAAAATCAGGGCTGCGTCTGGATTTCGACCTATACCAAAAATCTGCAAAAACAGGTGGATGAAGAGCTGGCCGCACTTTATCCCGATGCGGAGGAGAAAAAACGCAAAGTTGTGATCCGCAAAGGGCGGGAGAATTATCTCTGCCTGCTCAATCTGGAAGAGGCGATGAACAATCCGGCCGCGCAAAACAATCCGCGCTATGCGACAGGTCTGGGGCTGGTCGCCCGCTGGACGGCGGCAACGCGCGACGGTGATCTCTATGGCGGCGACATGCCGGGCTGGTTGCCGTCGCTAATCGGCTGGCGCACCTCTCTGGGGCTATCCGATCGGCGCGGCGAGTGCATTTTCAGCGCCTGTCAGCATTATCACCGCTGCTTTGTCGAAAAAAGCCAGCGCCTGTCGCAGCGCGCGCGAATTGTTGTGGCCAATCATGCGCTGGTTATGCACCGCACCGCGCTGTCGCATCCGCATGACGTGCTGCCAAGCCGCTATGTTTTTGATGAAGGCCACCATCTGTTCGATGCTGCCGACAGTGCCTTCGCCCTGCATCTTTCGGGACGGGAGGCCGCTGATCTGCGCCGCTGGCTGCTGGGGCTGGAAAGCGAAACCGGTACACAGATGCCGGGACGCAGCCGCAATCGTGGCCTGAAGCGCCGTCTGGAAGAGCTGATTGCCGATGACGAAAAAGCACAGCACGCGCTGGATGATGCGCTGGATGCCGCCCGCACCCTGCCCGGTTACGGCTGGCAGAAACGCGTGCAATCCGGACAGCCGAAAGGCCTGACAGAAGGATTCCTGCAATTGGTGCGCGAACAGGTCTATGCCCGCAACACCAACGGGCGGGATGTGTTTTATTCACTGGAAACACAGGTGCTGCCGCCGATCGAGGGCTTGTATGAATCGGCTTACGCGCTGTCCT
>SKHU01000250.1 GCA_007116755.1 Alphaproteobacteria bacterium | reverse complement strand
CGAAACGCCGGATGATTTGATGGAATGGGCGGATTGTATGATTCTGCTGCTGGGTGCAGCGGGCGAGGCGGGTCTGGATATGGATGATTTGCACCGCGCCGTGGCTGAAAAAATGGAAATCAACAGCAAACGCAAATGGGGGCGGCCGGATGAAAACGGTGTTGTCCGCCATGTCGATGCGGTATGAAAAAGAACGATAAAAAAACGATAAAAAACGGAGACGGAAATGGGATTTAATTGCGGAATTGTCGGTCTGCCGAATGTCGGAAAATCCACATTGTTCAACGCATTGACGGCAACGGCGGCAGCACAGGCGGAAAATTTCCCCTTTTGTACGATCGATCCGAATATCGGCCGTGTCAGCGTACCTGATCCGCGGCTGGAAAATCTGGCGGAAATCGCGTCATCGCAGAAAACTATTCCGGCGCAGATGGAATTTGTCGATATTGCCGGTCTGGTGAAAGGTGCCAGCAAAGGCGAGGGGCTCGGCAACCAGTTTCTGGCCAATATCCGCGAGACCGATGCGATCTTATATGTGCTGCGCTGTTTTGAAGACGGCAATATCACCCATGTCGAAGGCTCAGTCGATCCGCTGCGTGATGCGGATATCATTGAAACGGAACTGATGCTGGCCGATCTGGAAAGTCTGGAAAAACGCATTCCGGCGATGGAGAAAAAAATGCGTGGCGGCGACAAAAAAACCGCCCGGCAGCTGGAATTGATGCACCGTATTCTCGCCGTGCTGCAGGAAGGAAAACCGGCCCGCAAAGCCGAATGGATCGCGGATGAGGCCGAAGATGTGCGGCAGTTGCAACTGCTGACCACCAAACCTGTTCTTTATATCTGCAATGTTTCCGAATCCGATGCGGCATCCGGCAATCCATGGACGGAGAAAGTGGCGGTCATGGCGGCGGAAAAGGGCGCAGACAGCGTTGTGATCTGTGCTGCGATCGAGTCGGAAATCGCGCAGCTGGATACGGAAGAGGAAAAGCGCGAATTTTTGGCCGAGATCGGTCTTGATGAACCGGGGCTGAACAAGGTCATCCGTGCAGGATACGCGCTGCTTGACCTGATTACGTTTTTTACGGTCGGGCCGAAAGAGGCGCGGGCATGGACGGTCAAACGCAATGCCAAAGCACCGCAGGCGGCCGGCGTTATTCATACGGATTTTGAAAAAGGCTTTATCCGCGCCGAAACAATCGCCGGGGATGTTTATCTTGCACTTGGCGGCGAACAGAAAGCCAAAGATGCCGGAAAAATGCGGCAGGAAGGCAAAGACTACGTCGTACAGGACGGCGATGTCATGCATTTCCGTTTCAATGTTTAGCCTTTTTTATTCACTGTCTTGTGTGGATTGTTGTCGCTGCATCTGGCGCATTTGTTCCTGCTGTTGGCGTTGTCGTTCAATGGTTCGCCAAGCCGTGCGGTTTTCTTCTTTCCACTCACGCACGGCGTTCTGTACCTGACGCTGTTCCCGAAGGCTAAGTCGTGCCATCATATTCTCCAGGTCCTGACGGGCGCGTGTGGCTTCAGGGCTGTCATCTTCTCCGTAAAGGTCGGTCGCCAGAAATACCCACATCACGCCTCTTTGCAGATCACGCCGGACTCCCTGCCCTGAAAAGTAACGGATGCCGACATGGTGCATCGACAACGGCTGGAAATTTTGCGCTGCGCGTTCCAGCCAGCGCAGAGCTTGCGCCTGATCTTCCTCTATCCCCAGACCCTGGGCAAACATCATGCCGACCATTTCCTGTGCTTCGGGGCTACCGGCACGTGCAGTTGCCAGAAAAGCTTCAAAAGCCTGTTCATGTTTTCCGTCATCGAATAGCGTAAAGGCTTCATCAAGCTGTTCGGTCAGTTCGACCATGGCGGTCGCGCCTTTTTCCGCACGCAGAATATGACTGTTATCTTCCATGCCGGATAACAGGTATTCCTGCCCTTCTTTTAACAACAGGCCAATTCCGAGTTGTCTGTATTCCTCAAGCGCATCAACGCCGCGCCCCGAAACAGTGTCCATTGTTTGAGCCGCTGCACAGGTTGCCGAAACGCTCAGCCAGACGGCAAGACATATTGCAATCAGTTTTTCTTTGTCCATTTTGCGCTCTCTCATTTTTCGGCTGTCTACCATGTTACCTCCATCATATTAGCACAGAGATATTAAAAAAAACTATCCGGCGGGAGGCGGGGCAGGGTAATGCGGAGGAAAGCAGTTTTCCAGCCATGCGCAGACATCCAGTACCGTTAGATCGTGCATCGGGGCGGCGATGATCTGTACGCCGACAGGCAGGTTGTCCGTCGTGAAGCCGGCCGGATATGAGGCGGCAGGAAGTCCGGCCATATTCGCGGGGAATGTGAACGGTGTCCAGTCATACCAGATTTTTTCTGTGGGCGGATAAAGCGGTGCGTTGATTCCCGTATCAAAAGCCGGCATCGGTGTGGTCGGCATAATCAGAAAATCATATTTTTTGAAAAGCGTTGCGCAGTATTGCCGGAAATCCAGGCGCTGCTGCTGCGCGGCCAAAAATTTCAGCAGAGGCAGTTTTTCGCCGTGCTCACCGAAAAACCGCATGGACGGATCCATCTTGCTGCGGCTGCCTTCATCCGGGAACTGGGATATGATGGTGGCCGCACCGGCCAGCCAATGTGTGCCCTGAATTTCGGTGACAGTATCGAATTCCGGCGTAATTTCTTCAATTTCGGCGATCTCTTCAAGAGCCAGTGCGACGTTTTGGACAATCTTTGCCGTATCGGAATGCACCCAGAGGCCTGAGAATGTCGGGGCATAGGCGGCTTTGAGTTTTTTGCCGGATGCCAGTTGGCCTTTGCGATAGGCGGAGGTAATCTGCAACGGGTCGCGCCGGTCTTTTCTGCGCAACACCGGCAGACATGTTTGTACGTCTGCGACACGGGCGGCGAGTAATCCTGGTGAAGAAAAAGAATAAAAGAAACTCGCGGGGAAGACCGGCCATGTGTTCTGTGTCGGTTTGTAACCGAAAACGCCGCTGAAACTTGCCGGGATGCGGCATGACCCGCCGCCATCGCTACCCAGATGGATCATACCCAGATCCAGCGCAGCGCAGATTGCGCTGCCGCCGGAGGAACCGCCCGGCGTTTTTGATGTGTTCCACGGATTGCGTGTGATGCCGGTCAGCGGGCTGTCTGTGACACCTTTATGGCCGAATTCCGGCGTTGTCGTTGCGCCCAAAAAGACCGCCCCCGCCTTGCGCAAATTTGCCACTGTCGGAGAATCTGTCTGTGCCGGAATATCCGGCATCAGCAGTGATCCTTGTCGCATCGGCCTGTTTTTGACTTCAAAAAGATCCTTGATGGTTGCGGGAATGCCGTCAATAGCGCTTTTCGGGCGTCCCTGCCGCCAGCGCTTTTCAGATTCCCGTGCGGTTTTGATGGCCTCGTCTTCCCAGATTGCGCAAAAAGCGTTCAAAGACGGATTAATTTTTTTAATCCGCATCAAACAATCCTGCGCCAGTTCAACAGGAGACAGGCTGCTATCGGCAAATTTTTTGCTTATATCGTTGATTGTCAGTCTGTTTTGCCGGGTTTCGGCATGTGCGGGTTTCGGCATTTTTTTTCGCCTGTTTATAAAAAAACAAAGAAATCTATGCTATAATGTAAATATACAGGCTTTATATGTCTATGGTAAGATTATTCTTATCAGTATCTTCCTGCGGGAAGATATAGGGTTGGAAGATAATCTAGATCAGGTTTTGGGAAGATGAAGAAAAAAATTTTCGCTATTTGTGCTGTGGCAATGTTTCTGTGCGGTGGGGGGGCGCATCATACCGCCCATGCGGTTGTGGTGGACAGCAAACCTACGGATAGACAAAAAAGGGGAGCACAGCAGCAGGAGCCGCCGGGTTATCGCGGTTTGATACCGGGTTGGCTGCCGGGTCGCAAGGTTCATCAACAGCCGGAAGAAACGGATAAACCGGCAGAGGTTTCGCGACCGGAAGTGCAGGACGGTGTTGTTGCCGTTCCCCGGAGGCCTGCGGCAGATACAAGGGCGGTGGAAGAGCGCCTTTCTTCTGTGCGTCCCGGGCAATCACGCAAGGAGGCACCAAGTGCACGTGAAGTACGTGCAAACATACTTGCCAATCGAGGAGGCCAGACGCGAATTCCTCAACCGCAGCGCCACCAGACGCTGGAAGATTTAAAGTTGCAGGCGTTCGCAGAGCGTGGTGGAAGCTTTACCATTGAAGATTCAATGATACAGCATATCACTCTGTCACCTTTTGTTATTAGATCATTGCAAAGGCCGGAACGTTTGGTGGATGGAAAAACCAGTCTGGAACGTATAACGGAAAGAAGGATATCAGATGCGCTTAGTTTTATTGCAGATGCGCAATCGCGGAATGAACTGAAAGAAACTGTCGAAATCATTGATGCGTATTTGGATACGGCAATTTGGATGCATGAGAATGAGCTTGACATCCCAAAGCGCGTGAAATTGAAAATGGGTATGCCACCTGCTTATATTGAGCGTCGTGAGCAGGATTTGCAAAACGCGATCAGAATGCTGGAAGAAGCACGTCGGTCGCTACGCAGTTATTTGTAATAATTGTAGTAAGCCTACATGTGAAAAAAACGGCGGGGTCACTGATTTTAAAGGAGAGGGAGAATAAAATGATCAAACAATCTGCGATTGCAATCGGGGCAGTGTTTTTATTGTTGGCCGGTGCGTCTTCTGTCGGAACAACATCGGCACATGGTTTTATTCTGGGTCCGGATGCCGGTAAACAGCAACAGCAAAGATCATCGCGCAATCAGGCGCCGGCTTATAGCGGCGGTGTTTTGGTGCCGAATATCATTGAAAATCAGCAGCGCAGGCCGCACGATGCTCAAAATTTCGGCAGTCGTCGCCCATCTCAAACACAGCAGATGGGTATGGAGGGGCCGATCGGTTTTGCGCCGGAGCAGCGTCCGTCTTCGCGTGGTAATAGCCATATTTACGGTCAAGGCAGCGGTGCGCCGCAGGGACGCGCCAGAAGTGAGGTGGAAATCCGTGATCAGCGTGTTCAGGCTTTCCGGGATCGCCAGGCTCAGCGGAATGCGCAGGCCAGACAGCAGCGGGAAGAGCGTCTGGAATCAAGGCGAGAGGCCGAAGAAAGAGCGCGTGGCCGTGGTGGGCAGCAGAATCAGGGAAGTTCGCCGGTTGAGCGTTCTTTCCGTTGATGTAAAACAGGAGGTTGCTGCTGTTATATCGCGGCGTATTGCAGTGATGTTTTAATTTTTTCGATATCCGAAGCCAGAGCAGGGTCGGCGGCAATGAGGTCGCCGATTTTGCGCGTGGCGTAAAGCACGGTTGTATGATCGCGTCCGCCGAATTGCCGTCCGATATCCGGAAGCGAGGCGGAGGTCATGGTTTTCGACAGATACATGGCGACCTGACGCGGGCGTGCAACGGCGCGGGCGCGGCGGGTCGAATGCATATCCGCAATTCTGATATTGTAATATTCGGCGACACCGCGCTTGATATCGTCGATCGTAATCTGGCGGTCATGCGCACGCAACAGATCCTGCAGCAATTGCCGGGCCGAGCCCAGCGTTATGCTTTTACCGGTCAACTCGGCGTGCATGGCGATTCTGTTCAGCGCGCCTTCCAGTTCACGGATATTGGTCGTAATTTTTTGCGCCAGAAATTCAAGCACATCGTCCGGAATTTCTACTGTTGTGACATGGCGCATTTTTGCCTGCAGGATTTTCAGACGCAGCGCGTAATCCGCAGGCTGAATATCCGCAACCAGACCGCCGCCCAGTCTTGATCTCAGGCGCTCTCCCAGCCCCTGTATCTCGGCGGGGGGTCTGTCTGCCGAAATGACGATTTGTCGCCCGTCATCCATCAGGGCATTAAAAATCTGGAAAAACTCCTCCTGTGTCGAAGTTTTTCCGCCGATAAACTGAATATCGTCAATCATCAGAATATCGACAGAGCGGAAGATTTCCTTGAAGGAAACGGTATTTTTGTTTTGCAGGGCGCGGATGAATTCATACATGAATTTTTCCGCAGACATATAAATAACGTTTCTTTCAGGGGAAAATTCCCGTACGGCCTGGCCGATCGCATGCATCAGATGCGTTTTGCCCAGGCCGACACCGCCGTAAATGAATAGCGGATTAAAGGTAACGGCTCCGCCGCTTTCGGCAACACGTTTTGCCGCGGCCAGAGCCAGTTCATTTGATTCGCCTGCGACAAAATTTTCGAAGGTGAATCGGGGGTCGAGGGCACAACGCATAGGCTGGTTTTCCAGTTTCTGGTTTTCCAGTTTATTTTTTTCTTCGCTCGATTCTGTCTGCCGTTCCTCTTTTGCGTAAGGTTGTGCCTGAGCCTCTCTGCTGCCGCCTCCGGCGGCAACAGCCGTATTGGCGGCCTGCATGGCCGCATCGTATGCAGGAGCCGCAATCACGTCGATACCGATGATATCGCCGGGATAGGCGGCTTCCCAAACCCGTTTGATTTTATCCGTGTAATGCATGGACACCCAGTCGCGTATAAAACGTGTCGGGGCGATGATTTCAACGACACGGTTCTGCACCGCACAAACTGACAACGGTTGAAGCCAGTTGCGGAATTCCGTTTCGCCGATCTGTTTTTGCAGCAGTTTCGCAATATGATCCCATTTGTGATCAATGGAAAAACCGTCCGTGTTGTCCGTGTCGGATAACACATGTGTCCGGTCCTGAGATTGCGGTGTGATGCGTGACATTCTTCTTTTACTTCTCTCTCTCCCTGATGGACGCGCGGTTGGAAATAATCCCGTGCCGTCCTTTGAGCTATATCCGTTACCCTTTAATTTCCCTTGAAAAAAAGCACAAGGGTATGGCGTTGCGGAACGGCGGTTTTTCCGTATCCGCGCCGGTTTTTTGTATCTAAAGGATAAGAAAGAAATTACACAGAAACACCCCTGACTGACAAGATGGCAAAACAAAAAAACAGCGTAAAAACGCAAAAAAACATCTTGACAGTTTCGGGCATAAAAACGGATTGGAGAGCCTATATGGGGGCAATGGCATCGGCATCTGTGTATAAAAATTATATTGCTTTAACATTACAAAGCGATGGGGAGAGGTGCTGTGAAAATGGTTAACGACAGTGATTCTGATACAGCGCAAAAACCGATTCTGTTTTTATGCCGGCAGATTGTTCCGCAGCCGTTAGTGTATTGGCCATAAGACAGGCAATTGTCATCGGGCCGACGCCTCCGGGGACAGGGGTGAGGGCGGAAGCGATTCCCTTGACCTCGTCAAAGCAGACATCACCGGTGATTCGGCCGTCATCCAGCCGGGTGATTCCCACATCAATGACCGCTGCGCCGGGTTTGACCATATCTCCGCGAATCAGACCGGGGCTGCCTGTGGCCACAACAAGAATATCGGCCTGACGCGTGAGGGCGTCCAGATCGCGCGTGGCGATATGGGCATTTGTTACCGTACAGTTTTTTTGCAGCAGCAATTGCGCCATCGGCCGTCCGACGAGTTGCGAGGCACCGACAACGACGGCATGCAATCCGGTGAAGTCGGTGATGACGCTTTCCAGAAGCAACAGGCAGCCCATCGGGGTACAGGAAACCGGCTGTTTTTTTTGCGCCCAGAAAAGCTTGCCCGCATTCAAGGCATTCAGTGCATCCATGTCTTTTTGCGGCGCAACAGCCTGTAACAGCGGATAGGAATCGATATGTTCGGGCAGGGGGAGTTGCAGCAGGATGCCGTGCAGTTCCGGATCATTGTTCCAGCCTTCGATCTGTCGGGCGATATCTGCGGCTTTGACATCCGGCGGCAGTGTTTTCAGCCGCGCGCTGATCCCGATTGATTCGGCGATTTTCATCTTGTGGTTGACGTAAATTCTGCTGGCTTCGTTGCCTTCAACAAGAATCACGCCGAGCGCGGGTATGATACCGTGCGTATGTTGCAGGGTTTTGGTGCGTTCGGCGATGCGGCGTTCCAGTGTTCGGGCGATATGCAGCCCGTCGATGATTTTTGTATCATGCTGCTGTTTTGCCGTTTTGCTCATCATTCGCGTCTCTTTTGATTGTCTATAATCACATCAACCCGTACAGCATGCGCTGGAGAACCGTAATGCCGATAATCAGCACGATCGGTGACAGGTCGAATCCGCCGACCGGCGGCAGGATTTTTTGTACCGCTTTAAAGGACGGCTCTGTCAAACGCCTGAGAACAGCATGAATTTTGAAGGCAATCGGGTTGCGGAGGTTCATGACCTGCAACACCACCAACCAGTTGACAATAACGGCGGCAATGATGGTGTAAAGATAGGCGGTAAGTGCAAGTATTAAAAGATAAGCCAGCAGTGACACGGATTTCTCCTTTGCAGAAATTCCAGTTTCCGCAGCTACTGTAAGACAAACGGCTTGATTTCTCAAGCCGTTGCCGTTTGTTATTTATGCCTTTTTGCGCTTAGCGGCGCGGCGTGAAATGATTCGGGAAGGCACGCTGCAGATCCTGACAGCGCTCCGGTACGACGCTGCTTGTCTGTGCGATGGTGTTGCAGCGTCCGATCATTTGCAGATCGCGTTCGCTCGGCGCTGTTTGCGGCGTGCCGGCGACCTCTGCGAATTGTTGTGCGTTTCCGCTCAATACTGTGCTGTCTCCGGCAGAGAGTTGCGCCAGTTCCAGTTGCATGCGCAGTCTTTCATTTTCCAGTCTTTGCTGTTCCAGCTGGATGCGCATGACTTCTATTTCCTGCGCGGTCATACCGCCCTGTACCGGAGCTGTTTGCTGCCCGCTACGGATCGCCTGTACGTCCTGCTGCGTCTGCGCATTATTGATCTGGCGCTCACGGTTATAGGCATCGCGCTGACGCTGCTGCTCAATCTGCGAGGCGGTACGGTTGTTGTAGGTTTCGGATGTTCTGACGGTGTGGCTTGGCGAGCCGGAACTGCCGCTTTGCGTCTGGACGCGGATTTCGCGGTTGGCCACCATATCACCGCTGCCCTGTGCGCCGTTGCCGGTAACGATAGCCTCGCGTGTTGCGCCATGGCGTGCGGAAGATTCCGTTTTGCGCGTCGCAACCCGCTCGTTGCGCTCGTGTTCAATCACATCTTTGGCATCCTGAACGCCGCCCATGAGGATATTCCAGACTGTGCCGACAGCGACTTTTTTTGCCTCTTCCTTGGCTTCGCCTACTGTTGTCGGTGTGCGGTTATTCTGTGCGTGCGCTTCCGGAGCCGTCATGGCCATTCCGGCTGTCAGGACAACGCCGACAGCCAGCACTTTTGCAAAGTTACCGTTGACGGATTTTGCTTTTTTCTGAAAACTCATAAATGTACTCCCTTTAGACGAATCCCTAGTTTCGAATATTCTTATAGCAATATCATATATGATTATGTTGAGAAAGTCAATATTTTGACGTAAATTATTTACATAATTCTATTTTGTGGCTATAGCGCAGTCGGGAATGAATATAAGGGTATTTCTCAAAAAAAGGTATTATATATCAATATCCTGCGCGAATCGGGCATTGGCCTGAATAAACTGGAACCGCGCTTCCGGGCGTTTGCCCATCAGCTGTTCGACCAGATCGGCGGTGGCATCGGCGGGAACCGATTCGCCATCAATACGGGATATGTCTTCCGGCAGGATAACGCGCAGCAATGTACGTTTTCCGGGATCCATCGTCGTTTCCTTGAGTTGCCGCGCGGGCATTTCGCCCAGCCCTTTGAAGCGGCTGAGATCGATTTTCTTTTTGCCCTTGAAGACCGTATTCATCAACTCTTCCTTATGTGCATCGTCGCGGGCATAGGCGACCTCGCCGCCGGCGGCCAGACGGTAGAGCGGCGGCATCGACAGGTAAAGGCATCCGGCTTTGATCAGTTCGGGCATTTCCTTATAGAAGAACGTCATCAGCAGCGCGGCGATATGCGCGCCGTCCACATCGGCATCCGTCATGATAATGATTCTTTCGTAACGGAGTTTGTCCAGATCGAAATTTTTGCCTGAACCGCAGCCCAGCGCCTGCAGAAGATCACTGATTTCCTGATTGGCGCGGATTTTTTCCGCTGTGGCACTGGCGACGTTCAGTACTTTGCCGCGCAACGGAAGAATCGCTTGCGTTTCGCGATTGCGCGCCTGTTTGGCGGAACCGCCGGCGCTGTCTCCCTCAACGATAAAGATTTCCGTGCCTTCGGCAGATTTGCGGCTGCAATCGGCCAGTTTTCCGGGCAGACGCAATTTGCGCGTCGCGGTTTTGCGCGACAGGCTTTTTTCCTCTTTTTTGCTCAGCCGCTCTTCGGCACAGGCAAGGACATGCGCCAAAAGCGCATTGCCGACCAGCGGATTTCCGGTCAGCCAGTGGTCGAAATAATCGCGCACGGCAGATTCGACAAGTCGCGGCGCCTGCGCAGAAACCAGTTTTTCTTTCGTCTGTCCCTGAAATTGCGGGTCGCGGACGAACAGCGACAGCATGACACAGGCCGTGCCGAGGACATCATCGGCGGTCAGAATATTTGCGCGTTTCTGGCCGGTCATCTCCGCATAGGTTTTTAACCCCTTGACCAGAGCGGAGCGGAAACCCGTTTCGTGCGTGCCGCCCAGCGGTGTCGGTACGGTATTGCAATAGGAACGGATGAATGCCGCATTCGGATTTTCCGGCCATGTGACGGCAAATTCGACTTTTCCGGCATCGTCGGGCAGTTCGGCCGTATTGTAGAAATGCTGCGGTGTAACAAGCTCCGAATCGCCGATTTCGGCAGACAGAAAATCCAGAATACCGTTGGGGAAATGGATTGTGTCCTGTGCCGGAACGGCGGCGTTTCCACCGATCAGCGTTTCGTCACATTGCCAGCGGATTTCCACGCCTTTGAACAGATAGGCCTTGGAACGTGCCATTTTATAAACCCGCTCCGACCGGAAAACGGCCGTGCCGAAAATTTCCGGATCGGGTGTGAAGGTAACGGTTGTGCCGCGGCGGTTGCTGACCGGGCCGAGTGTCTGTATGCCGCCCAAAGCTTCACCGCGCGCAAATTCCTGCGCGTAAAGCTGTTTGTCGCGGGCGACTTCAACCCGCATCGCCGCGCTGAGCGCATTGACAACGGATATGCCGACACCGTGCAGTCCGCCAGAGGTCTGATAGGCTTTGCCGCCGAATTTTCCGCCGGAATGCAACATCGTCAAAATCACTTCCAGTGCCGATTTCTTGGGAAAGCGCGGGTGCGGATCAACAGGAATGCCGCGGCCGTTATCCGTAATGGTGACGGTGTTGTCCGGCAGCAGTGAAACTTCAATGCGCGAGGCGTGTCCCGCAACGGCTTCATCCATGGCATTGTCGAGTATCTCGCTGACCAGATGATGCATTGCGCCCTCATCCGTGCCGCCGATATACATGCCCGGTCGGCGGCGGACAGGTTCCAGCCCCTCCAGCACCTCGATATCGGTCGCGGTATAGTTGTCATTGTTGTCATTGTCGCCACTGCCGCCTTTTCCGCTGCCGCCACCCTTCCCGCTGCCGCTGTTTCCACCACCGTTTTTTTCGCCGCTGCCGTTTCCGCCACTGCCGTTTCCGCTACCGCCGCCGTCATCATTGCCGTTGCCGTCATTGCCGCTGGCGCTGACAGGGGGGCGTTTGGTGATGTTTTCAAGAATATCGCTCATTATTTTTATTATATCCGGCTTTCCGTCCGGTTAACCTTTGGTAAAACTGTATGCGAGATAATATAATATGAACGGAGCAAAGAAGACAAGTATGGAACAGTCGAATAAAATTCCCGCCTTGCGGACAATCGCCATGCCGGCGGATACAAATCCGCGCGGGGATATATTCGGCGGCTGGCTTTTGTCGCAGATGGATCTGGCCGGCAGCATATTGGCGCAAAAAATTGCGCGCAACCGCGTGGCCACGGTCGGCATCGAGGCAATGACGTTTTACAAACCGGTCTTTGTCGGCGACGAGGTCAGCTGTTATACGGAGCTTGTCCGGGTCGGCAATACTTCTGTGACCGTATTGATCGAAAGTTGGGCGCGACACAGAGAAAAAGATGATACTGTAAAAGTGACGGAAGGACGTTTTACCTATGTATCGATTGACGATAACCGCAAGCCTGTTCCGATAAAGCAGGAATAAAATGAGTGGACAAACCGGAGGAAGACAAAAAATGACAGAGAAGATCGGTATGATAAAGCGGATGTTTTCCCGTTATTTTGTTTTTATTTTATGTGCTCTGGCGTTTTCGGGCTGGCATATGCTGCCGGCAACGGCACAGGTTCCGGGGTTTGACGGCGGCGGTTCCGAGGTGCGCGAAGCCATCGGCGGTACGGAGGGAGGGGGGATCCGGGATTTGTTCGGCAAGGATCGTCCAACGGCACGCGTCGATAATGTCCGGGATCTGGATGATTTTAAAATCGTTGATGAAGATAGCTTCCTGAAATACACGGCGGAAATTCACGAAGTGCCATACGGAGATACCAGCTTGTCCTATCGCCTGCGTTTGCCCAAAACATGGACGAAAGTCACGCAATATGCCGAACATGGCATCACGGTTCAACAGCGGCTTATGTCGCATATCACGACTTTTGTTGCGCCGCCTTTTGCCAGCGTTGTGCCGTCGATGACCATTCAGGCAATGGAGCTTCAGCATGAAGTTGAAGCGCGGCACTGGCTCAGAAATTATCTGTTGGTTAACGGTTTCACGGTTGGTGGCGATATCCACTCGGAAGATATGCGTAACGCTAGCGCAAATTTTGTCTATGTCAGAGATGAGGCGGCCTATGCAGGTTATGCGCGTGCGATTTTTCACGGCAATATGGTGACTCTGGTGCGGTTTGACGTGCCTCAGCGTTTTTTGGGATTTTACGAGTTTTTGCAAAAACGTTCGGTAGACAGTCTGGCCATGGTGTTTCCAAAGTCGGGAACGATTGAGGAATGGCGGCGGGACAATTTGCTCGGCGATGTACTGGAAATGCAGTATCCGGTTAGCTGGCCGCGCAAACGAGCCCGTTATAATGAAGACGGGTTAAAAACAAGTTTTGAGTTGCATAACGAATCTGTCTCGGAAGGAAAGGTTAACGGCCTGATCTGGTTTTCCGTTATCCGGCGCACATCGGAAACGGATCTGAAATCCGAACTGGAAGTATTGAGGCGTGATTTTGAGCGGCGTTACGGGTTTCAAATCAATGAAATTCTCTCATCGGAACCGACCTACGGTCCGCTGGAATTCGATTATATTCGGGAAGAGCATTATAGAATCGGTCCTGATCGGCATACCAGCAGTCAGGAGTTGCGGTTCCTGGTGATGGCGGATAACAACTGGTATATTTTTATCTATATGCTTTCTCCGCCGGAATATACGGATTACTATAACTGGGCGCGGAATATGCGTGCCTTCGAAATCATCAAGGACAGCATGCTTTAAGGTCAGGGTAGCGGGAAAAATTTGATTTTTCCGCCCTTGATGGCGACGGCATATTCGCCGTGCTTGAGCGCCAGAGCTTTTTTGCCGAAAACATCATAGCGCCAGCCTTTGAGGGCGGGGACATCCGCCTTGTCGCTTAGTGCGATGTCCTCTAAATCCTGTGCGCTGGCCAGCAGTTTTGGCGCGATATTTTCTTCCTCGCAGACATATTTCAGTAAAACGCGCAGCAATTCGATAATCGCCGCCGCCTGTTCAGTCAGGCCGCGCTGTTTTTGCTTTTCCGGCATTTCTGCAGGCGTTTTTGCTTTTTTCAGCCTCTCCAGCAGATTCATCAGAGCTTTTTCCGGCAAATCTCTGGGGAAACGGCGGGTTTTGTCAAAATCCTCGCGGGTTTCAATCTTGTGCAAGGCAAGATTCTGCAGAACATCATCCCGCAGAATACGGTTGCGCGGCCGGTTCTGCTTTTGTGCGATTTCTTCGCGCCATGCGGCCAGCACCTGCAGGCGCGCAATGACATCTTTTTTATGCGTGCGGATTTTCAGGCGTTTCCATGCGTTTTTCGGATCCATGTCGTATGTTCGCGGAGAGAGCAGGACGGAAACCTCTTCCTCAATCCATGCATCACGGCCGCTTTTTTCGATCATCGCGGCTATTTTTTTGTAGATATCGCGTAAAAACGTCACATCGGACAGCGCGTAATCCAGTTGACGGTCGTTCAGCGGTCTTTTGCTCCAATCGGTAAAGCGGGAGCTTTTGTCAATATCTTTGCCCAGAATTGTTTTAACGAGTTTCTCATAGCCGATCTGGTCGCCGAATCCGCAGACCATGCCGGCAATCTGCGTGTCAAAAACCGATTGCGGCATTTTTCCGGTGTCATGATAAAAAATCTCGATATCCTGCCGTGAGCCGTGCATGACTTTCAGTATTTTTTTATCCAGCAGCAGATCGTAAAACGGTGCAAGGTCGATGTTGCCGGAGAGCGGATCAATCGCGGCAACAGCGTTTTCCCGGCTGCCTGCCGCGACCTGAATCAGACACAGTTTTGACCAGTAGCTGCTGTCGCGGATAAATTCCGTATCCACGGTAATGAAAGACTCTTTTTTCAGGCCGGCACAGAATTTTTCCAGCTCGGTCTGTCGGGTAATGATTTTTGACATGCTTTTTTGTTGTTTTCGTCTCTGTTCCGGCAAAAAGCCGTTGATTTATATTTTGTCTTATATCACGCCATGCTAGATTATCATAGACGAAATAGATTGGATATGACGCGACAGAAAGGCAGTTTCAGCAATGGAAAAAGACCGGTTATACCAGAGTGCGCTGGAATACCACATGCAGCCCAACGGGCCGGGGAAAATCACAATCAATGCGACAAAGGCGTTGGTGACGGCGCGCGATCTGGCGCTGGCCTATTCTCCGGGTGTGGCCGCACCGTGCGAGGAAATCGCTGCCGACCCCGACAAGGCGCGGGATTATACGATCCGCGGCAATCTTGTCGCCGTGGTGACAAACGGCACAGCTGTGCTGGGGCTGGGCAATATCGGCCCTTTGGCCGCCAAGCCGGTGATGGAAGGTAAGGCGGTTTTGTTCAAGAAATTTGCGGGGCTGGACGCAATTGATATCGAGATCGACGAAACCGATGTTGAAAAACTGGTGGATATTATTGCGGCGCTGGAGCCGAGTTTCGGCGGCATTAATCTGGAGGATATTGCGGCTCCCGCCTGTTTCGAAGTCGAGCGCCGTCTGCGCGAGCGTATGAAAATCCCCGTCTTCCATGACGATCAGCACGGCACGGCGATTATCGTCGGCGCGGCGTTTGTCAACTGGATGCATCTGTCGGGGCGCGATGTCAAAGACGTCAAACTCGTGGCCTCCGGCGCGGGTGCATCGGCAATCGCCTGTCTGAACATGCTGGTCAGTCTGGGGCTGCCGAAAGAAAATATCTGGGTCACGGATCGTGCCGGTGTCGTCTATGAGGGACGTGAAGAGGGAATGGATCCCTATAAAGCTGCGTTTGCACAGAAAACGAAACTGCGCAGCCTTGCCGATGCTGTAAAAGGTGCGGATATTTTTCTGGGGTTGTCGGGGCCGAATGTGTTGAAAAAGGCAATGGTCAAAACCATGAATGATGCGCCGCTGATTATGGCGCTGGCCAATCCGCGACCGGAAATTATGCCGGAAGAGGCGCGGGATGTATGGCCGGATGCAGTGATTGCCACGGGGCGTTCCGATTATCCCAATCAGGTCAATAATGTTTTGTGTTTTCCGTTTATTTTCCGCGGCGCGCTGGATGTCGGCGCGACAACGGTCAATGAGGAGATGAAACACGCCTGCGTCAATGCGCTGGCGGAATTGGCGCGCGCCGAAGTCGGTGCGGAGGTCATCAATATCTACGGCGGAGAAGCGCTGGAATTCGGGCCGGAATATATTATTCCCAAACCTTTTGATCCGCGGCTGATTGTCGAATTGCCCATAGCGGTTGCGAAAGCGGCAATGGATAGCGGCGTGGCGACACGGCCGATTACGGATTTTGCGGCCTATCGTGACAAACTCGGCAGCTACGTCTTCAAATCCGGACAACTGATGCGTCCGGTTTATGCGCAGGCCTCGCACAGCCCCAAACGCGTCGTCTTTGCCGAAGGCGAGGAGTTTCGCGTCTTGCATGCTGCGCAGACGATTGTCGATGACGGTATGGCTTTTCCGATACTGATCGGTCGGGAAACAGTAATTTTAGAGCGTATTCGCCGTGCCGGCCTGCGTCTGAAACCGGGTGAAAATTTTGAACTGATCAATAACGAATTTGATCCGCGTTACGAGGATTACTGGCAGACTTATTACAAGCTGCGTGCCCGTAGCGGCATTACGCCGGCGATTGCCAAATCGCATCTGCGTACGCGTGATACGCTGATTGGCGCGTTGATGCTGCATAAGAACGATGCCGATGCGATGATCTGCGGGACAATCGGGCGTTATGCGATGCATTTTGAAAATATTATCCACACAGTGGGCTTGCGTGAAGGTGTGTCGAATGCGGCGGCGCTGAATGTTTTGATTTTGCCGACGGGCACGTTTTTTATCTGTGATGCGCATGTCAATCCCGACCCGACGGCAGAGGAAATTTGTGAGATGACAATGCTGGCTGTCGAGCAGATCCGGCATTTTGGTATTACGCCGCGTGTGGCGTTGCTGTCGCATTCAAATTTCGGCAGTCACAAACATCCGGCGGCACAGAAAATGCGTGATGCGGCACGGTTGATCCGCGAACGCGGTCCCGATTTTCAGGTGGATGGGGAAATGGCGGCGGATACGGCGCTGTCCGATCGGATACGCGATTTGATTTTCCCCGATTGCGATCTCAAGGAAAGCGCCAATCTTCTGGTGATGCCGAATATCGATTCGGCCAATATTTCTTTCAATATGCTCAAAGTTCTCGGTGACGCAGTGGTGATCGGGCCGCTTTTGCTTGGTACAAAGAAACCGGCGCATATTCTGACACCTTCCGTGACGGCGCGCGGCATTGTCAATGCAACGGCGGTTGCAACAGTCGGTGCACAGCAGGAATGCGAAAAAGACGCGGCAGCCGAGCAGGTGCGGGAAAAAACGCACGGGAAATCCGCACAGGACAGGAAACAGGCCGTCTAAGGGCTGTAAAAGCTCTAAACAGTTTTGGCGTTATCTGAAAACAGCCAGTGTGGACAGATGATCGCTGTTGATAGAAGGCAGGGTTGTGAAACGGACGGATTCCAGTTCCCCCTTATAAAGTGTATGGTCAATAGCGATACGGGCAGGAGCAGGCAGAAAAACCGGCCAGCTTCCGTATAATCCGCGTCCTCTGCGCGTATTGGTCAGTCCGGTTTCACGGATGAATTGTTTATAGGATGGCGAAAACATCGTTGTGTTCAGATCGCCGGTGACAATGATAGAAAGACTTTCTTTGTCCTGTGCGTTCAGATAGGCGGCGGTCGCGGCAAGGTCTTCATCTCTGCTGTGGTAACGCCTCGCCGTCATCGGTGAAAGCGGGTGCAGCGAAGCCAGCAAAATATCACGTTCCTGCGCCCGGATGCGGAAAAATATGACGGGGTGGGTTTTCGTTGACGGATAAAGAACCTCTTTTTCAATGAACGGATACCGCGACAATACGACCATGCCGTGGCTGCCGGCGGCGGCGCGGTCGATCATATGCGGCCAGTCTTTTTCTTTCAACGGCAGCAAGGCATCGCGCCAGCCCGGCGTGGCTTCCGATACGGCGATAATGTCGGGATTATAAGTTTCAATATGCGCCAGCAATGCCGCGTAATCCGTATTATATTTATACACGTTGCTTTGCAGAACGGTCAGCGTTTCTCCGCCCTTTACGGTTTCGCCCATACGGATGGGAAGATAGGGAGCGATCGAGAAGAAAGATACGGACAGTGCAAGCAGCAGCGGTACAAGAAAAGGCAGACGCAGGAGCTGTTTGCTAAAATACAGCTCGGGGAGAGTCCGGCGCAGGATTACGGCGGACAAGACCGCAACGGCGGCGGCCAAAAAATACTGGGTTTGAAAATGCGACAGCAATTCAAGCGGCCAGAGGACGGAAGGCAGAAAGGGAATCAGGGTCAGAAACAGCAGCAGAAATGCGCCGGCGCTGAAAAAAAACACGATGAAATTCTGCACAAAACGCATGTTTTTTGATGTTTTTTAAGGTTTTTTGTCCATTTGGCCGATTTTAGTCGCTGAAAAGCAAAGAAGCCAGTTTTTTTGCCGTATCGTTTTACTTTTCTTAACGTTTTTCTGAGATCATATAATCAGGGGGGAACCGTGGATTTTCACGGTTTTTCAGGGAGTTCTAAAAAAAATATGATGTCGCAAATTCTTCAGAAACCGTCTTTATTCGCTCTTATAGCAGCGCTTTTCTTTGTGTCCGCCTGTGTGCATCAGGATACGCAGCGCAGCGCGTTACAGGGCGGATATGCCGCGCAGCCTTCCTATCTTGATGATGCGCCCGCAACACTGACCGGCGCATATCTGGCCGGACGGTTTGCCCAGCATCAAAGCGACTGGACGGCCGCCAGCCATTACATGCATGCGGTTCTGCAACTGGACGAGCAGAATAAAAATTTGCTGCACCGCACTTTTTTGCTGGCGCTTGGTGACGGGGATATCGAGCGTGCGACACAGCTGGCTGTCCAGCTCATAAAAAAAGATGATGGGGCAGAGCTGGCAACGGTGCATTTGGTTGCGCTGGCTATGGCGGAAAACCGTCTTGAAGATGCATGGGCGCTGACGGAAAATCTTGTCGGCAGCGGTTTTAACGATTACGCCAAACCTCTTTTTCAGGCATGGCTGCTGGTGATGATGGGCAATCCGGATATTGCTCTGGCTCGTCTGGAGGAGCATATCGGTGTATTCAACCGCGATCCGGTTTATCTTCAGCATGCCGGACTGATTGCCGAATATGCGCAAAACAGCGAAAAGGCCGAAAGCTATTACAGTGAAGTTTTGGCCGGCGGCGAATTTACCGTACATGTGGCGCTGGGCATCGCCGGATATTACGAGCGTAACAACATGCCTGAAAAAGCCGCGCTGATCTACAACCAGGTTGACAGTCAGCGCAACCCTTACAGAATTTTATCTCTGTCGCATATGGCCGATATGATCGGCAGAGCCGCGGAAAACCCGCTTGATGCGGTGTCGTTGATGCTGTTTGAACTGTCCAGCCTGCTTTATGACCGTCAGGCCTATGACAGCGCGCTGATCTATACGCGTCTTGCAGAAATTCTGACACCTTCTTCGCCTTTTGTTGCGGTCATGCTGGGCGATATCGCGATGACGCACAGCAATTACGACGCGGCATTTGCCCATTACAGCAGCGTTGATGATATCTCCGGCATGATGCGTTTTGCGCGGCTGAAAGCTGTGGAAACGCTGGAGGCCAGCGGACGTAAGGAAGAAGCTGTGGCGATTTTGTCGAAAGCGGCGGAAGAGGAAAACGAATATGCCGATGCCCTGATCTATCTTGGCGACCTGTACCGGCGGCATGAAGAATATGCCCAGGCCGTGCAGGCTTATAACCGCGCTTTGCGCCGTATCGGCGATGTAGGTGCAGAGCACTGGTTTATCATCTATGCGCGCGGTATGTCTCAGGAAAGGCTGAAAAACTGGGATATGGCCGAGAAAGACCTGCTTAAGGCGCTGGAGCTCAACCCCGACCATCCGCTGATTTTGAATTATCTCGGCTATAGCTGGATTGATCAGGGTATTCATATGGAACGGGCGATGGAAATGATCAAAAAAGCCGTGATGTTGCGCCCGAATGACGGCTATATCACCGACAGTTACGGCTGGGCGCTGTATAAAAAAGGCGAATATGACGAAGCTGTGCAGTGGCTGGAATATTCGGTCGAGCGTGTGCCCTATGATCCGACGATCAACGACCATCTTGGTGATGCCTATTGGCGTGTCGGGCGGCGTGTGGAGGCGCGTTTTCAGTGGGAGCGCGCCTATGGCCTGTCCGAAGACGGCGATGAGAAAAAACGGTTGCGCTATAAAATAAATTTCGGCCTGCCCGATTACGAAAAGCCGCCCGCCGAGCCGAAAACCATTACGGTCGAGCGCGAAGCGATGCTGCAACGCTGATAAATTCCAATATATTCAAAAGATGCTATGCGGGGGAATAGTCCGCAGATTTATTCGATATCCATCAATTTACGGCGGTCGGTCCAGAAATAGGCGGGGCGTTTCGGCCCGATGATCCAGACACGGAAGGCCCGTAACGCAGCACTGAAACTTAGCCCTTTCCGTTCTAAAACCCAGAACAGAAGAAGGCTGAGAAAGAAAAGTGTTACAGTTGATTTTCGCGGGAACAGGACAACCAGAAGAACAATCGCTCCCGCCCGTGCGTCAACCCGCCAGAAACGCGGCGCTTTCTGGGTGTTGCGCCAATGCCAAGTCTGGATAATTACTTCGTCCTGTGAAGCCATTTTCTTATTTTCTTTCTTAAAATCACTTTAAGCCGGAATAGGCTACTTACCATTATATCAGGCAAGAGTTAAATATTTTATACTTTTTTCTGCGCAGATGTGAAGAGGCTATTAATCCGGTTCAATGGACTGGGCGGGACCTTCCACGGTATTTTTTAGCTTGTGTTCCTCTTCCAGACGTTTG
>SKHU01000094.1 GCA_007116755.1 Alphaproteobacteria bacterium | reverse complement strand
CTGTCAAAGTGTCCAAGGAACACAGCGCGGTGGGCCTTGAACAATTCAAAAAACGTGCGCGCGACGAAAAAATACGGCAGGATCATTTTGAAAATCTGCCGGCTTTCGTACAGAAAAAAGCCTCGATGATCTCTGCGCATTTTCTGCTTCCGGCGGGGTCAAAAGTTGCCGATATGGGATGCGGCAACGGTACAATCACCTATGCGCTGGCGCTGCTGAATCCGCGGGTCGAATTTCTGGGAATCGACCGTGATAAAAACGCCGTGGAAACCGCAAAACGCAGCTATAAGCTTTCCAACCTTGCCTTCCGCACAGAAGAGAGCGGCATCAACAGTTTTCGGGACGAAGGGCTGGACGGTATTATCAACTCCAATATTCTGCATCAGGTTTACTCTGAAAACGGCTACAGCCTGACGGCGCTGACGCAGGTTTTGGAGGAACAGATCCGGAAGCTTAAACCCGGCGGCACGATGCTGATCCGCGACTATATGATGCCGCCGCCGGATGAATTCGTTTTGCTGGAATTTCCTGCAACACGCAAAACCGGAAAAACGCCGCTGGATATGTCGGATGCCGAGCTTTTGATCCGGTTTTCCGAAACGGCGCGGCCGTTCGATTCCGCAGGATGCGAAGGGTTTTTTCTGGAAGAACTTGCGGAAACACTGCGCGAGGATACGCGGCTGTTCCGCCTGCCGCGCAAATGGGCGGTAGAATTTTTGCACCGCAAAGACGAACGCGCACGCTGGGAAAAAGAGCTGGGGCAGGAATATACGTTTTTCACCTATCAGGATTACCGCCGCGAATTTGCGCGTCTGGGGATGCGCATGGTGTATTCCGCGCCGTACTGGAACCCGTGGGTGATAGATAACCGCTTTCGCGGAAAATTCCAGCTTTATACCGAGGACGGCACGCAATTGCCGCCGCCCGCGACGAATTATTTTGTAATCGCACAGAAGGCGGGCGAGAAGGGCAGTTTGTTGCTGGAGGAGCGCCGCCCGTTGCAGGACAAGCCCTCTTATCTGGATATTGTGACGGTGCGCGATGTCAAAAGCGGCAAATTGCATGAAATGGTGCGCGAACCCGAAGCCTATTGCGACATTATTCCCTATCGCCTGACGGAAGACGGACGACTTCTGATTTTTGTGCATAACGGTTCGCCGCGTCCTGTTATCAACGCGGTTTCCCGCGGGAACAGCAATCTGGACGGAAAAACATGGTCGGGACATCTGATTGAACCGATCACGATGGATGTTGAGGAATTTGCGACCGATGCGGCCGCCAACAAGCTGGCGATCATCAAATATCTGGAAAAACAGATCGGGCTGACACCGCGTCCGCACGGCGAAATCGAAGTCGGCCTGCCGTATTTTCCGTCTCCGAACCGCATCGACGAGGCGATTGAACCCGTCTATGTCGAAGTGCGTGCACCGAAAAAAACAAGCTGGCCGTTTCTGCCGCCGGAAACCGAAAATATGCCGGGCTACAGCTCATGGGGGCAGATTTGCGAACTCGAAGCCAGCGATATTCTGCATGCGGCACAGATCGGCGTTCTGCCTGACCCCCGTCTGGAAATCCGCGTTTTTGAACTGATGATGCGGCTGGGGCTGCCTTTCCCGAAATGGATGGGCGAACAAATGCCGGCACACGGAAAAAAACGGACAAATATTAAGGCTGAAGACGGCGTTGCCCTGCTGGATAATCTGGAAGAAAAGAAATTCACAGATGTTAATGATGCCCCTGAACATTTGAAAGCCATCCGTTCGGTTTTCGTGGAGGAGGGGCATGTGCAGGGAACAACACGCGGTCTGACATCGCAGAATGTCGAATTTATCGTCACCGATGACGGTATCGAAAATATTGCCGTGGTTCTGCCGTTGACACATAACTGGGATGACGGCCTTCTGGTGGCGCTTGATCCGCAGATGCTGCCGGTACCGCAGCGGGCGGGCGGGTCCGGCGCAATGCTGACGGCACCGAGTTTTGTGCTGCCCAAAGACGTGCGCACGATTGAGGACGCGAAAGCCTTTGTTGCGCAAAAATTCAAACTGGATCCTGCCGATGTCAAACAGCTGGGCGAGAGTTATTTTACCCATACGGGCGTAACGCCGCAGCGCGTCTATCCGTTTGCGATCATGGCCGATGCAGAGGCCAGCCTGCCGCCGCACTGGAAATATACATCGATGCGACGGCTGTGGATATTGCTGTATTGCTTCCGCTGTTTCAGCGGCGACCTTTTAAGAGGGATTGCGCGAACGCATATGCTGATGGATCAGGGGCACGGCCTGGCTCCCGACCGGCGGGCAGAACTTGGGAAGACACGGGATTTCCGGCTGTCCATTGAAAAAGAGGAAATCTATCAGGCGGGCATCAACAGTCCGCACCGCATTCCCTCGCGCATTCTGGGAGAGAAAAGCTATCACGGTCATGTTCATCTTGATCATAAAAAAACCGTTAGCTTGACGCAGGAAATGCTGAACGCCAATATTTATACCGATGTCGGCGGCGGTGTGAATGCCATGCGCGAGGCCTCGGTATCCCTGACAGCCACGCGCAATGTCAAAACGCTGGATAACGACATCAACATCGTCAAAACCAGCCTGTCAAAGCGCAGACCTCTGGTGGCGACCAAACGCCCCGACCCGGGCGGAAAAACCGGAGGCGCCAAATGAATACCGGTAAATTTGCAAAAACGGAAAAAACCGTTCCGCAGGTTTTTGACCGTAATTTGTTACGGCAAAAGCGCCGCCGCGCCGCCAAACGCACCGGAGATCACGGGTTTCTGCACAACAAAACCGCTGAAGGGCTGTTTGAACGCCTGATGCCGGTGAAAGCGCCTCTGGTTGATTGCCTCGTCTGGGGCGGTCATACGGACAGATTGTGCCGCCTTTTAAAAGAACAAGACAGCACGCGCCGTATTTACTGGGCGGATTTGTCGCCGGAGATGCTGTCACGGTTTGACAGCGCGGAGTTGCCGCATTTTTACCGTGTCGCGGCTGATGAGGAATTTGTGCCGTTTAAAGACGGCGCAATGGATGCGGTATTCAGCAATCTGACACTGCACAGCGTCAATGATCTGAAAGGAAGCCTGCTGCAAATCCGGCGCATTCTAAAGCCGGAGCGCCCCTTTATGGCAGCGCTTTTCGGCGGCGCAACTCTGGCCGGCCTGCGGCAGGAGGTTTTGCGTCTTGAAATGGAACAGACCGGCGGCGTTGCACCGCGCATCTTTCCCTTTACCGATATCCGCGTTATCGGTGATGAGGTCAAGGCGCTGGGTTTTGTCGAACCCGTGACCGACAGCGAATATGTGACAATCGATTATCCCGATCTGGAAACGGCTTTGGCCGATCTGCGCGGAACGGGGGAGGGGAATATCCTGCTGAACCGCGACAAAAAACCCTTGCCGCGCAAATTCTACACGGCGCTGAACGACAAGATCAAAGAACGCGGAAAGCTTTCCGTCGAAATGGAAATTATTTATATGATCGGCTGGTCGCCATCCTAATGGAGCGTTAATTCGTGGTCGTAGAAGGTGAATTGCTCCGGCTTGATGAGTTCCTTATGCGCGACAGTCACGGAATGCAACCGGCCTTCGATTTCACGCGTCCAGAAATCCAGAAACCGCTTCAATTCCGGAAACCGCGGCGCCAGATCATATTCCTGCCAGATAAAGCTTTGCAACAGCACCGGATGATCGGGCAGGTAATATAAAATTTCCGCCGTGGTCAGGCGGTAATTCCGCATTTGCAACTCAAGCTTGGACATAACCTTAGAACTCCCGTATCTGCATGGCTCTTTTTTTGTCTTATTGTACCAATTTTGTTTTATTATGCCGATTTTACAATGGCATACTTATCTAATAGTACCAAAAAAAACTTTAAAAATCACCTACAATGTAGAGGACGAGCAGTTAAGGGTATGTTTTTAAAATAATATTTTTAAAGCCGGCGACAAAAAAAGCAGGGCAAAAAACCCTGCTTTTTCTTTAAATCCTAGATTTCGGCTGTTACCCGCCCATTTTGCGCTGGAGCTTCATCATCAGTCCGGGCATTTTTTTTGCCACGGTCAGCTTGCCTTTGACACCGCCGTCATTGGCGGCCTGCTGAATTTCCTTCATATCCGCGCGAATTTCCGGATCGGCACAAACAGCTGCGAAATATTTCTTTTGCGGCTCGGAAATTTTCTCGTTGTTCTGGACGATTTGCGCCATACCGTCCATCTGCTCGTCAAAGCTTTTTTCCTGCAGCGCAATCAGTTGTTCCTGTTCTTCCTTGCTGAACAGCTGGTTGACCATTTCCGTCAATTGTCTGGGGTCAAACATTTTATCTTCCCTCTCGTAGAATGTTGTAAAAAAATATGCGGCTATGCCGCCCTGTTTGAAGTTAACATATCATTAACAATTCACTATGTCAAATAAAACCGTAATCATAAAAAAACGGGGAGCCGGATTACCCGGCGCCCCGTTTATATGCATCTTGCGCATTCAAGCGGAATTAAATTCCGTATTTGCCGCGCATTTTCATGGCGAGCTTCATGCCTCTCTGCATAAGTTGCTGCTGAGACAGATTTCCGCTTTGAGCAGCTTCTTCGATTTCGCGCATGTCCTGGCGGATTTCCGGGTCGCGGAATGCCTGCGCCATAACTTTTCCTTGCGGAATGCGTGCGTTGTTTTCAAAGATTTCAGCCAGACCGTCCATTTTTTCATCAAACGGCTTGCTTTCCAGTTCCATGATCTTCTGCTGTTCTTCCTTGCTGAAGAGCTGGTTAAAAATTTTTCTCAAATCCCCTGGATTCATAGTCGTACTCCTTGGTAAGGGTTAGTGTCGTGCAACATATTTTTATGTATGTTTTGATTGACGGGCAGGGTAACACAGCCCCCGATGTATGACAAGGGAGAAAACATAAAATAATTTTATAAGATTACCGCTGGCACTGTTTTACAGAAAGCCGCATATTTTCAGCCTCCATATGGCGCTTTTCGGCCTGCAGGGCAAACTGCTCGGCAGATCCGGCATAGCTTATATCCGGCGAAAGCGTCTCGGCGACCAGTTTTTCGAGATGCGGACATATCTTCTGTGCTGCGTTATGTGATAAAGCGGATTTCAGATGTTCCGTTATGTCAAGGGCAGAGAGTTTGTCTTCCTCCTGCGTAATTTTTTCTGCAAAAATCTGTTTTTTGGCTTCCTGCTGCATAATAAAGAAAACATCGTATTTCAAACAGTCCGGCATAGGGTCGGCCAGTGCCAGAAGGGGGTGAATATCGCGGCAACGCCGTGCCTGAAGACGGTCTGCCTCCAGCCATGCCGCCAGATATTGCTCCGCTGAGTCAAAGCTTTTCTGTTCCGCTTCTTTTTGTCCGGCGCTGACGAAGTCGTCAAGATAGGATCCGGCCATAGGGGTAATGCGCTTGGCCTTTTCCAACAGCTTGTCAAAACGCAGATAATCCGTGCCGTGCATGCGAAAACCGTCGTAATGTTTATAGAAAGGGCCGCGATCGAGAGCAATCAGGCGATCAAAAGAATATTCCCGGGCCGTTTCGCGATCCTGCAACTGTTCAAAAAACAGGAAATAAAATTCCGCGAGTTCACTGTGCTGCAAATGCTCCAGCATCGGATGCGCAAGATTTCCGGCCATCACCTCTATTTCCGCATCTTGGAGAATGTCATGCGGCATCGCCGTATTGCTTTTTTCGCAGGAATATTCAATTGCCTTCTGCAGAAGCCGGTTGCCTTTGCGCGATTCAAGCAGCGCCCTGTCCATCAGCAGTTCCAGAGACAGGCGGTAGATTTGCGTCGTCGAGATAAACTGTTCAAGTCGTGACTGTGCATTTCCGCTTTGCGATGTGTCCCAGATATTGAAATATTCCTCTGAAACAAAAATACCGTCCTCCTCAGGGACGGTCTGCTGTATCTGTTCCGCATCACTATAGGTGGTCACAGGTGCGGTCAAAGGCTTGCGATCCGCACCGCTTTTGAAAACTTTAAGAAAGTCGGTGACGGTGAAATAATAAGGCATTTTATTTTTACGTTATGTTTTTTATGTGACAGCTTTCCGATCGTAACGCCTGAGATATTAGACTAGGCGAAGCCTGTCTGATATTGTACCCTTGAACGGGGGAGAATTTCAAACAAGAACATCGGCTTTCGCAAAAATGGGCGCCTCAGGCTTTTTTATCGACAAAACGCTGGACACGTACGATGAAAACAGAT
>SKHU01000260.1 GCA_007116755.1 Alphaproteobacteria bacterium | reverse complement strand
GTTTATACCGGTCTGGTTTTGAATGTCGTGACTGTTATATTGCTGGGCGTTCTGATTTTTCTGATGCGGCAAAAAAAAGAGGCGCAGCCCGAAGATTCTGTCGTCAAACGGGACGGGGAGGGGGCGCAAGACCGGGCTGAAGAATTCTCCCGCCTTCTGGATAGAGCCGAGGAAACCCTGCGGCTTTTGCAGGAAACTCTGGAAACGGATGGAAAAAAATTGCGCGGGGAGATGAAAGAGGCGCGCGAATTGTCGGGCAGGCTGGATGCCGCATTGAAAACAGGCGGGAAACTGGCTGTACAGCTTAAGACTCTGGACGATATCGATCCGGGACGCCGCAAACGCGGCGAGCCGATCGCGCAGCAGAAAATCAAAGGGGAAGACGAGTTGGAGGTGGCTTTCAAGCCGCTTCCGGAAGAAAAAACAAAATAGGGATTTAAGACCGGTTTTGAAAAAGGCAAAAAAAATATCCGTTTTGCTTTGTGTTGCGTTTTTGCTGTGTATAGCGGCAGGAAGCGTCACGGCACGCGCGCAGATGCAGCAGATCGTGGATGACGCGCCGCCGCCGCTTGCCGGTCAGGAGGATATGCTGGCCGGCGACAGATTTGAAAACCCGTTTGAAGGCGCTACAGGAGGCTCCTCTGCCCCCGCTCCGACGCATTTCACGGATTCGGAAATTGAAGTGCTGCAGTCTCTGGCGCAGCGGCGTACGAATCTGGAGCGTCGCGAGCGGCAATTGGCGCAGCGCGAAGCTCTGCTTTCCGCAGCCGAAGTTGAAGTTGACCGTAAAATATCCGAATTGAATCAATTGCGCAGCGAAATCGAAGAACTGCTCGGCAAGCAAAGCACCGAACAGGAAAACCGTCTGCGCAGCCTTGTGCGGATTTACGAAAACATGAAGCCGCAGGAGGCGGCGCGGATTATGAACACGCTGGATATGGATGTATTGCTGGATGTGATTGCACGTATGCCCGAACGCCGCAGCGCGCCGATCATGGCCAATATGAATCCCGAGCGCGCGCGGCAGATCACAATCCGTCTGGCGGAACGCAGCCGTCTTCCGCAGGTTGTGGAGGAATAAACGGGGAATAAACAATGCCCAGATTCAAATCGCGCCGCAAACACGGCACCAGAGATACGGTAAAATACCCTGCGGCCAGCGGTGCGGGCAGCGGCAGTATCAGCGGCCCGATGGGTGGCAGCGACAGTGCCAACAAGCAAAGTGCCGGCAGTGATACCGGTACACCGTTTATGACGCTGTCGCTCTTTATATTGCTTCTGGCATTTTTTGTCGTGCTGAACCTGCATTCACAGGTGGATATCCAGCGTGTACAGCCGGTTTTGAAAAGTCTGGAAAGACAGTTTGCCCGGCAGATACAAGGAGAAATTGTTGATCCTACCGAAACCGCCGATCTGGGTGAATATGGCAGCGGCCGGGCTATTGACCTTGTTGAAGCCGCATTTCAGGCCGCAGCGGTCTCTTTTACATTAAGGCAGCTTGACGGGGATGATTCATTTGTTGTGATTCTCTCGCGTCGTGATTTTGAACAGGCGCTGTCACAGGCGCTTTACGGCGCGGAAGTGCAGGGCGAAGCCCGGCCGGGGAATATTTACGAGCGCCACGCACGTCTTTTTACCCAGCTCTCCATCATGCTGCAGCCGCAGGAGCAGGCGTTGCAATACCAGATGTCGGTGATGGCGCATGTCGATACGCAAGGGCGTCCGCACCGCAGTGAAATTGAAACCGTGACGGAATATAAAGACGCGCTTCTTCAACTCGGATTTCCGCCCTTTGCCCTGTCATTCGGTCTGCAGCCGCGGATGCGTGGGCAGGTGCATCTGTATTTTCACCCGCGCGCGGATATATTTGAAGGGGAGTTGTAAATGTCCGCGCAGGATTACCATGAAACAATGGAGGAGGTGCGCGAGAATATCCGCGACGTGTCCCTGTCCGACGGTTCCGGTCAGGGCGGCGGTTCCGGTTTTCAGGGTGGCGGCGGCGGTACGAATATCTGGCTGATGTCGTTTTCCGATATTATCGCGCTGATGCTGGTGTTTTTTGTGATGCTGTTTGCGATGTCCCAGCCCAAAGACGATGTCTGGACAACGATGGTACAGCAGGCGGCACAAAGTGCGCAGATACACGGCGGAACGGAAGGCGAGGAGTTTTCCGGCCCCTACGGTTTGACGGATATGGACAGGATGCGCCGCCAGCGCGCACTCAGTACCAGCTATCTTTATGCGGTTTTGCTGCATCTGCAGGAAAATAACGAAATTTTGCAGCAGGTTGATTTTGTATCCTATCAGCGGGAAACGCAAATTTTCCTGCCTTATGCAGCGCTGTTTTCCCGGGACGATCCGTCCGCACTGACCGGAGAGGGGCGGCAGATTATCGCTCTGTTGACCGGAACACTCGGCCATTTGCAAAACGGTATGGATGTTGTCATTTACGGCGATGCGGAATTGCTGGAGACCAAAATGCGGCAGACCGCATTGGTGGCGGAGCATTTCAATCGTGCCGGATATCGCGGCCGCATCCGGCTGATCGCGCATCCCGCCGATATGCCGCAGATCAAAATGGTGGTGTATTCCGGCCGCTGACGGTGTTTTTATTTATATTCAGGCCAAAAAACACGCTATTTGTAACTATTCCGTCTTTATATTTGCAGCCCATTGTTTAAAGAAAATAGGCGTTCCAAAGTTTAAAGAAAATAGGCGTTCCAAAATTAGAGCCAACATTTTCATCGCAATCTGCCTCAATATAAATTGCCTCAAACCCTTCCAGAAGTTGGAGGATATAAACGGCATCAGCTTGTTCTTGCCGGGCCATTTTTTCCCATCTTGCATACAAAGCTTCCGCCTGCTTTAGAAAGTCCTCAATTATTGCATCTGCTCCTTCAGATTCTGTGGAAGGCGTGTATGGAAGAGGTGTTGCAAAACCAATAGCACGACAGATATTGGACAATTTGTGGTTCGCCATATCCCGTTGTACATAGGTAAATACGCTCACCAAACAAAGCAAGGCAAAACAAATACAGAGTATCATTTTGGTTTTATTCAGTTTATACATTCTTTCTTCCTTTTTTATTCCTGATTTATTATAAAGCTGTCTGCGGCGCTATAAAGGAAAAACACTTGACAAAGCCCTGAATTTTCCTTATTAATCGCGCTTATATTGCTGTGCGGCAAAGAGATTCCCTTTTATTTTTACGGCTCTTTGCGCTCCGCGCCTCTCCGTCGGCGAGTTTCGCTCACGGGGATTTTTTGGTTATGCGTATCAAACTTGTCAAGGAAAACGATGTTTGGAAATCTGACCGACCGTCTGGGAAGCGCCTTTGAAGGCCTGTTCGGCAAGGGAGTCTTGACCGAAGATGCCGTCAATCAGGCATTGCGCGAAGTCCGAATCGCCTTGCTGGAAGCCGATGTCGCCCTGCCTGTGGCCAAGGAGTTTGTGGAAAGCGTCAAGGCGGAAGCCGTCGGCGAGAAAGTTCTGAAATCCGTCAAGCCGGGCGAACAGGTTGTCAAGATCGTGCATGACGCGCTGGTGCGTACGCTGGGATCGGAAAACGAGGCGCTGGATATTGCCCATACGCCGCCCGTTGCGGTGCTGATGGCGGGTCTGCAGGGTTCGGGTAAAACCACGACCACGGCCAAACTCGGAAAATTTTTGACGGAAAAAGAGCGCAAGAAAGTGCTGATGGCCTCGCTGGATACGCAGCGCCCCGCCGCGCAGGAGCAGTTGCAGATTCTGGGAGAGCAGGTCGGCGTTGATACGCTGGAGATTATCAAGGGACAAAGCCCTGTCGAAATCACCCGCCGCGCGATGGATGAGGCGCGCAAAGGCGGATATGACGTGGTGCTGCTGGATACGGCCGGACGTCTGTCGATTGATGAAGAGTTGATGAGAGAAGTTGTGGCCGTGCGCGATATCGCACAGCCGCGTGAAACCCTGCTGGTTGCCGATGCGCTGACCGGTCAGGATGCGGTTCATACGGCGCAGAACTTCCACGAAAAACTCGGCATTTCAGGCATTGTGCTGACGCGTGTGGACGGTGATTCCCGCGGCGGTGCGGCGCTGTCGATGAAGGCGGTCACGGGGCGGCCGATCAAATTTATCGGAACCGGTGAAAAAACCGACGCGCTGCAACTCTTCCACCCTGAACGGATTGCCGACCGCATTCTGGATATGGGTGATGTCGTCTCGCTGGTAGAAAAAGCCGCCGAGACGATCGAGCAGGAAGAAGCCGAAAAAATGGCGAAAAAGTTTCAGGAAGGGAAATTCGATCTCGACGATTTTTCTTCCCAATTGAAACAGATGCGCAAAATGGGCGGTTTTTCCGGCATTATGGCGCTGATGCCGGGAATGGGAAAGCTGAAATCCGCCGTGGAAGATGCCAATCTTGACGATACCGTCATTAAGCGGCAGGAGGCGATTTTATCCTCCATGACAAAAAAGGAACGCGCCGATCCGCGTATTCTCAACGCGTCGCGCCGCCGCCGCATTGCTGCCGGTTCGGGCACGGAAGTGCAGGAGGTCAACCGCCTTTTGAAGCAGTTCCAGCAGATGCAGACGATGATGAAAAAAATGCGCAAAATGGGCGGCAAGGGGCTTTTGAAGAGTCTGGGCGGCATGTTCGGCGGCAACGGCAAAGAGCTGGAGGCCATGGCCGCACAAATGGGTATGGACGGAAAAACGCCGCCGGAACTGTCGGGCGGCGCAGATGACGGGCCGCTGGGGCCGAATCCGTTTGATGACCGTGCCGGCGGCGAAATGCCGCCGATGGGCGGTATGGGCGGCGGGTTGTTCGGCGGCGGTATGCCTCCGGGCGGCTTGATGCCGCCGATGGATGGCGGCAACGGGCGCGGTGCAACCAAAAAACCGATGAATAAACGCAAAAAGGCGCAAGCCGCAAAACAGGCCAAAAAGAAAGGCCGGAAATAAAGAATTTCAAATATTAAATACGACCAGAACCAAGACAAACAAGACCAAGACAAAAGTAAAATAAGAAAGGAAAACCAAGACCATGTTAAAAATCAGACTCGCCCGGGCAGGCGCAAAAAAACGCCCGTATTACCGGATCGTTGTTGCGGATGTCCGCGCACCGCGCGATGGCCGCTTTATCGAAAAGCTGGGCACATATAACCCGATGCTGCCGAAAGATGACGTCAACCGCGTCCGTCTTTTTGAAGACCGCATCAAATATTGGCTGGGTCACGGCGCACAGCCGACGGACCGCGTTGCGATTTTTCTCGGCAAGGCCGGAATTATCGAGAAGCCGACATTCAACAACCCGAAAAAAGCCGAGCCGAGCGCCCAGACGCTGGAACGCCGCCGCGAGCGCGAAGAAAAGCTGAAAGCGGCAGCAGAAGCCGCAGCTGCTCCGGCTGAAGAAGCTGCACAGGCAGAAGAAGCGCCTGCAGAAGAGGCGGCCGCTGAAGCTCCCGCGGAAGAGGCAAAAGCTGAAGACGCTCCGGCCGAGGAGGCAAAAGCCGAAGAGGCTGCGCCTGCTGAAGAGGTGAAAGAAGACACCAAAGAAGAACCCAAAGAGGAAGCTGCAGCGGCGGAAGACGCGCCGAAGAAAGACGCTTAAAACATGCGCACCGCAGCGCAGAACGGCAAAAGCGCGGATGAGGATTTCATCTGCATCGCACAGATCGGCCGCCCGCACGGTGTGCGCGGCGGCGTGCATCTGGCGGTTTTTGCCGATGATGCGGATCTGCTTTTGTCCGAAAGCGGCGTTACGGATGAAAACGGCCGGTTTCTGTTCAAAATTCTCCGCCTGTCCGGACAGAAAAACGGGCGGTTTATCGCAGAGATCGAAAATATCGCCACACGTGAGGCGGCAGAGGCTTTGCGGCATGTCAAACTGCATATTCCGCGCAGCATTCTGCCCGATCTCGATGAGGAGGACAGCTATTACCATGTCGATCTGATCGGTCTGGATGTAGCGGAGGAGCAAAGCGGAGATATCCTCGGAGATATTGTCGCCGTGCAGAATTTCGGTGCGGGGGATTTGCTGGAGATTCGGAAAACGGGCAAAAAAGAAACGTTTTTTGTTCCGTTTACAAGGGGCTATGTGCCGGTTGTCTCTCTGGCCGAAAGGCGGGTGGTGCTGGATCTGCCGCAGGGCTTTTTTTCTGTTCCGGAAAAGCCGGAGAAAACTTGACAAGCGGCGTTGCAATTGCTTTGCTGAAATTGAAATTTTGACGTATAAAGAACAAGTTTAAAAGCTGATCAAATCGCGATCATGCGGAGAGGTGGCCGAGTGGCTGAAGGCGACGGTTTGCTAAACCGTTATAC
>SKHU01000193.1 GCA_007116755.1 Alphaproteobacteria bacterium | reverse complement strand
CGCGCCGATGCCGCGCATGACCCATACCTATATGCTTGCAGGGCAGGATAATCCCGAAGACATCGTAAAATCCGTGAAAAGGGGGCTGTATGCCGTCAATTTCGGTGGTGGGCAGGTGGATATTACTTCCGGCAAATTCGTGTTTGAAGCCTCGGAAGCCTATATGATTGAAGACGGCAAAGTGACGGCTCCCGTCAAGGGCGCAACGCTGATCGGCAGCGGGCCGGAAGCCTTGAAACGCGTGAGCATGATCGGAAACGACATGAAACTTGATGCGGGAATCGGGACATGCGGCAAGGACGGGCAGGGCGTTCCCGTCGGTGTCGGCCAGCCGACTATGCGCATCGACGGCATGACCGTCGGCGGCACGGCTTCCTGAAATCTAAACGGAATTTATAAACCGCGCCCGGTCTCTCTTTTATGAATGCGGCGGATATTCTGGCCTGTATCCTTGCCGCGGTATTCCGGCGGGTTGGATGAGAATTTTTTCAGTTTATCATAGGCAATCGTGATTTCTCCGTCGCTTTGAAAATCGCGGAAGTCGCGTTCACTGACATGTTGCGTTTCAAGATCGGTATCACGGATAATCGTGCGCACATAACAGGCGGCGAAATTGAAAACGGTTTTGACGTATTCGTAATAATCATCGTCTTCTTCCTTGCGCGTAATCTGGTAGTCGCTGTTGATTTGCCAGTTTTTGCCGAGATATTCTTTTTTCAAATAGTCCAACTCGTCATGAAGATCGGTGTTATGGTCTTTGTCAGCGGTGGCAAGCAGTTTTTGAAACAGCTTTCCATCCCAGTTTTCCGTCTTTTTCAATAAAAAGAGCACCGCATCGGATTGCCGGTGTTTTGCCGCTTCAACCGCCGCTTCTTCAATAACCTGTTGCGGCCAGTCTTTGCCGTGTTTGAGGAGATAATCAAGGCACGGAATCAGCCCTTTTTCTGCGGCGGCAACAAGCAAAACGCCGCTGCGCCGCGTTAAGTCCTGAGCGGGAAGTTCCCGCAATTTCTGCCAGAGAAATTCTGTTTCTTCTTCATCCGCTCCATCGCGCGGATGTAAGGATAAAAACAGTGACAGTGTTTCCGAAAATTTGTCCGTCGGGTTTTCGGCGTGTTTTTTGATCTGATGCTCCAGATTCCAGTCAAAGTCACGCATGGGGTGAGCCTCCTGTCCGGTTCGGTCTTGTACGGTGAATGGCGCGGTGGCGGGCACTGTCATCTTTTCCCTTATAGGGCGGCGCGTCGTCATGGAAGATACGCAGACGCCAATACGCATCGCCGATTTCGTCGCCGCTTTGGAATTCGCGGAAATTCGTCACTTGCAGTGCCGCGCCTCTGCCGCCGGACGGCACGGCCGTTGTCGTGACGGTTTTGGAGCGGAAATTGAACAGATGCGTGATCGACGTATTGACGGTTGAAACGCTGCGCGAAATTTCATTCTTGTTCAGAACCGACCAGCCGTCTTCGAGATAGGCTTTTTTCAAATAATGGATAGTCTGCTGTATGCTCCGCTTTTCGGAAGAGGTATCTTTTTCAAATTCTTTCAGCAGGCCGATTTGCCATTCGGCCTTCAGACTGCCGAGGCGCGACATCATATCGCGATCATTTTTTTCAAATGCGCTACGCATACCCGGCTCGACAATCTCTTGCGGCCAGTCATGCGTTTTTTTCAGCAGGGTTTCGACAATCTCGTAGCTGCCGATTTGGGTCGCCGTATGCAGCAGCTTTCCATCCTGTGAGAGCAGCAGTGCCGGAGAGGCGTTTTCAATCCAGTTTTTAACAGCCTTGTTTTTGGTATGGCGTTCCGTTCCGTCTTTTGTTATTGCCAGAGCCGTCATCTGCTTATCGGCTGCCTGAAATATGTCATTTTCGCTTACGGGGTAGAGATTGCTGCGTTGCAGCCACTGCATAACGGGGAGATTGCCGTGCTCCGTTGCTTTTTCATGTAATGTTTCGAGCAAGGCACGGGCTTTATGCGGCGGCACGGCACGAAACAATAGAGTCAGCGTATGTGTCTTTTTTTCCCCTGAGATATTTCCCAGCATTTGTCTGTCACCGCTGGATAAAGCTTTGACAGTTTCCTCATCTGCATCCGTATCATTGATACCGCAAATATAAAACAGGGCTCGCACAGCCGAGGCACCGTAATATGCGCCGGTGCCGTGGTATATCTCCATTTGCAGATAGCGGTCGGCGAGAGCATACACGATTTCGTCTGCATTTTTTTGAACTGTGCGGCTTTTATCCGCCTCAAGAAAAACGCGAACAAACCGCGCATCCTGATCCCGCACGACGGTTTCGGTAATAAAATCCGTGAACCCGTCCTGCTGCGGTGTCCGGCCTTCCTGCAAAAGCCAGTAAATGCATAGAAGGCGTTTTTTTTGCATCGCCTCTTCCAGCGTCAAACTCTGGAATGATTCGATATCGCCGGATGCGGGAGAAGGCAGCCAGTCGGGCACTCTGTTGGCCGGGGTGGTTTCCCATCTGTCCAGCGGGTTTCCGGATTTTCTGTTTTTCATTGCGGTATGCCCTGCATCATGTTGCGGCGCTGGATACGGCGCGGCTCAAGACCTGTTTCTTTGCCTTTATAGGCGGGCGGGTCGTTTTCAAAGACACAGAGTTTTTTATAGGCCTCCTTAATATCCGTATCGCTCTGGCGGTCGCGGAAATTTGTTTCTGTGACGGAGAGCGCCTTGTCTTTGGTCGCAACGGTTGTGATATTCATGGCATTGAAGTTAAAAATGCGCTCGATTGTTGCTGTATTGCTTTGCACAGTACTGGAAATCTCGCCTTTCCCTATGATTTTCCAGCCTTCGCCGAGATGGGCGTTTTTGGCGGAATTGATGACAGATAAGACGGAAGGCGCATAGCCGGATTTTTTGCTGTCCAGTAATTTTAAGACGCGCTCTTTTTGCGGATGATCTGCCGCCAATATGTGCCGAAGAGTTTTGGGGGATTTTTCAGCAGATTGAAGGGCGCTGTCCTGATAAGCGCCGTCCGGCCAGTCGGGTATGCGCTGCAGCAGGATACTTACGGCAACGCTGTTGTCGGTCGCTGCGGCATGAGTTAGTAATGCGCCGTTTCGATCGGCCAATGACGTATCCGAAACATCCTTCAGAGACTTTTTTAAAAATATCTCTCTGTCCTCCGGCCATGAAAGCGCGTTGACATGATCCAGAATTTTGCAAATAGCGTCATAGGAGGAATCGCCATTTGTTTCTGTTTTGGGAGGCGGATCATGAGAGAGGATTGTCGGTTCGCCGAAAGGTGTCATAGCGCAGCTCCGTTTTTGCGGCCGATACGGCGTATTGCGCCCGTGTCCTTGCCGCGGTAGGGCGGCGGATTTTCCGAGAGCAGACTCAGTTTGCGGTAGGCGGTATCCAGTTCGGCATCATTTTGCAGATCTTTAAAATCGGTGCGGATGACCTGATTTTTCTCCGGAAAGACAGTCGTGACATGATTTGCGCCGAAATTGAAAATATGCACGATCGTCGGGTTGCGGCTTATGCGCTGGATTTCATAATCTTCATTGATCTGCCAGCCCTCTCCCAGCAGGGTTTTCCGGTAGTTCTGCACAACGCTTTCTGTTTGTTTGCCTTTGGTGATCTCCGTGATTTTACGGAGCAGCCGGGCATCGGGAATATCCGGTGGGGCATTTTCAAGCAGGGTGTTGAGCGTATTCGGATAGTCGTGTTCTGCCGCCTGCAAAAGCGCATCTGTTACTGTTTTATTTTCCCAGTGATCCGTTGCCGTCAAAAGATATTCGATGACGCACCATAATGCCTTATCCGTTGCGGCGGCCAGCAATAATCCTCCGTCTTTTACAAGTTCTTTGGATGGAATTTTTTGCAGGAGGGGTGCATAATTTTCCTGAAACTCATCAGAATGCTGGCCGGTTCCTTCTTTTTCCGCGATCAGTTTCAAAATCTGTGCGTACGGGTCGGACGGATTCGCGCAGACCGCGTAATCGTCTATCTTTCGGGTCATTTCTTTGGCATCATAAGGCATGTCCGGCCATTTTCCGTTTTTTGCTGTGTTGCGCGTCATATATTTTTATAAGTATATTACATAACATATTTTTGGTGCGGGAGCAAGAGAGACCCGCGCGGTTTTGTAAAAAATATGCCTGCGAAAGCAAAAACACGGTGGATTCCCGCGGCGGCATATGCTTTATTGTTCGCGTTGTAAAAAAATCTGTCTATCTTAATCCAAGGAGTGTATTGATGTCGGAACGTTATATTTTTACCAGTGAATCCGTATCCGAAGGCCATCCCGATAAAGTCTGCGACCGGATTTCCGATGAGATCGTTGATCTGTTTCTGGCCGCAGAGCCTGAAGCACGTGTCGCTGCGGAATGCTTGGCCACGACGGGCTTTTTGGCGATTGCAGGGGAAACGCGCGGACCGGACAGCATTACGGATGCGGATGTCGAGCGCGTTGCCCGTCAGGCAATCCGGGATATCGGTTATGATCAGGAGTTTTTCCACTGGAAAGAGATCGATGTTGAAGTGCGTTTGCATGCGCAATCCTCCGATATCGCCATGGGCGTTGATGCCGGCGAAGACAAGGATGAGGGCGCGGGAGATCAGGGGATCATGTTCGGTTTCGCCTGCCGCGAAACGGAAAATTACATGCCTGCCCCGTTGAATTACTCCCATGCCATTCTGCGCGCGCTGGCCGAAGACCGCCATGCCGGCATTCTCGACAAGCTGGGGCCGGATTCCAAAAGTCAGGTCAGTCTGGAATATGTTGACGGCAAGCCCGTTCGTGCGACATCAATTGTTTTGTCCACGCAACATGCGGAAGATATCGATCAGGCCGATGTGCATGATATAGTGCGTCCGTATATCGAGCGTGTCCTGCCGGAAGGCTGGATTACCAAAGACACGACGATGTTGATCAACCCGACAGGACGTTTTGTCATCGGCGGCCCGCACGGCGATGCCGGTTTGACAGGGCGTAAAATTATCGTCGATACATATGGCGGTGCCGCACCTCACGGCGGCGGCGCGTTTTCGGGCAAAGACCCGACAAAGGTTGACCGCTCCGCGACCTATGCGGCACGCTATCTGGCAAAAAACATTGTTGCGGCCGGTCTTGCGGATAAATGCACGATTCAGCTTTCTTATGCAATCGGTGTATCGCAGCCGCTTTCGGTTTTCGTCAATACGCACGGCACGGGGCAGGTTGCCGAAAATGCGCTGGCAGCGCTGATCCGTGAAGTTATGGATCTCAGTCCGCGCGGTATCCGCAAACATCTGCTTTTAAACCGTCCGATTTATGCGCGGACAGCGGCTTACGGACATTTTGGCCGCGCACCGGAGGAAGACGGCGGATTTTCATGGGAAAAGCTGGATCTGGTCAATGCGCTGCGCAGCGGTCTGAATGAATCGTCACTCAAGGCGGCCGAAGCCTGAAAGGATAGCGGCGGCGGAGATGCATAAATTCTACGGCAGACGGCGCGGGCGCAGGCTGAACGCATTGCGTTCGGCAGCACTGGAAGACGACCTGCCGCGCTATGCCGCAATTTTGCCGGAAAATTGTCCCTCCGGCAGTGTTGATCCTGCCGCTTTTTTTTCCGAAAAAAACTACAGCGCGTACTGGCTGGAAATCGGTTTCGGCAATGGCGAACATCTCGCCGAACAGGCGCGGCGCAATCCGGAGATCGGCATGATCGGTTGCGAGCCGTTTATCAACGGCGTGTCCAAATTGCTGACTGAAATTACAGCGCAGAGTCTTGAAAACATCCGTATATGGCCGGAGGATGCGCGCATTTTGATGGATGCGTTGCGCCCTGCCTGTCTTGATAAAGTATTTCTGCTGCATCCCGACCCGTGGCCGAAAAAGCGGCATTGCGGACGGCGCTTTATCCAGACGGAAACGCTGGACGTTTTGGCGCGGTTGATGCACAAGGGGGCGGAATTGCGTCTGGCAACGGATGACGCGGCGCTGGCGGATTGGATGCTGGAAAAAACATGGCGGCATCCGGAGTTTGATTTTCAGGCGGAATGCGCCGATGACTGGCGCCTGCGTCCTGAAGGCTGGCCGGAAACACGCTACGGCCAAAAACAACTCGCCGGAAAACCCGTTTATTTCCGGTTCATCAAAGTTTAGTAATTGAACTTATTTTTCTTTATCGGTCTGGGGATAGTCGGTGGCGTATTTGCGGCATATATATTTAGGTAGCGTACCCATAAAATAGTTTTCAACTCCAAAGGAATGTGATTCACTTGTTGTGTATGGATACAACAAGGAGGAAGTCTATGTCCCGTTTTGATTTAAGCGATTTTGAATGGCGT
>SKHU01000014.1 GCA_007116755.1 Alphaproteobacteria bacterium | reverse complement strand
GGCCGGAGGAGCGCGTCTGCCGCACATTTTGCGGAACATGAAGCTGTTTTTTTCTGTCATCCTGAGCCGGCAGGCGAAGGATCTGTTTGACTTAGATAAAGATTCTTCGCTTTGCTCAGAATGACAAATATAAACAGATTGAAATGAATGTTTATTTCAGGTGCTCTGCGGCTTTCAGAACAAGCGGGTGCAGTTCCGCGCCGCCAGTTGCGATATAATCCTGAAGCTGTGCGCGCATGGCGGGTGTCCAGAATTTTGTGATATGCTCGGCAACACCTTCGACGGCTTTGTCTTCGGGGTAGGGTTCGAAAAACGCGGCGATCTTGTTGGCTTTATAGACCATGCGTTCATTTTCCATGACGGGTTGTGCGGTCACTGTTTTTCTCCCTGTTCGTCTTCCGTTATTCTATGGCCGTGCGTGAAAACCGTAAAGTGTTCTTTGCGGGCCAGAGCGATCAGCGTCACACCCGCCGTTTCGGCCATCTCGACGGCCAGCGCCGTCGGCGCAGAAATTGCTGCAAGCAGGGGGATGCCCGCCTGTGCCGTTTTCTGCAGCATTTCATAGCTGCAACGGCTTGTAATCAAACAAAACCCGTCCTGAAAATTCATTGCTTTTAAATACATTGCGCCGATCAGCTTATCCAGCGCGTTATGCCGTCCGACATCTTCGCGGACAATTATAATGCCGCCATCGGGGTGGCACCATGCTGCGGCATGAACCGCGCCGGTGGCCTGTTTTTCCGGTTGATGCGGGTGCAGATTGTCAAATGCGGAATAAACGGCCTGCGGGGCAATCCGCAGATTGTCTTTGACGGGGGCGGGCAGTTCCGGCACGGCATCCTCCAGACTTTCCACGCCGCACAGACCGCAGCCCGTCCAGCCGGTCATGCCCCGCCGTCTTTTGATCAGTTCGATATGCCGTTCCTCGGGAATCGTGATATTGACGATTACGCCTTTTTTATCATCAACAACAGATATGTTTTCAATCTCTTCCGGTGTTTTGATGATGCGCTCACTCAAGGAAAAGCCGAGGGCAAAATCCTTAAAATCTGCGGGTGTGGCCATCATCACCGCATGGGCAATGCCGTTATAGCTCAGGGATACGGGAATTTCTTCCGGAATCTTGCGTGTTGCATCAACGCCGTCGCCGCCGTCATACCGTTTGACGGTCAGGCTGCGATGCGCAGTTTTTTTTTACGGTCTGTCATAGATATTTTGCAACTCTTCCTGTGAAAAATGTTCGTCCTGCCAGTTGGAGAAACGGTTGGTCGGGCGCACTTCAACAGCGGTGACTTTATATTCCGGACATTCCGTTGCCCAGTCGGAAAATTCCGTTGTCACAACATTCGTGCCGCTTTCGGCAAAATGGAATGTGGTATAGACCACGCCGGGCTGGACGCGTTCGCTGATTTTGGTGCGCAGCACGGTTTCTCCCTTGCGGCTTGTGACGGCGACCAGTTCTCCGTCGCGAATGCCGCGCTGTTCCGCGTCATGCGGATGGATTTCCAGAAGGTCTTCCGATGTCCATTTGCTGTTTTCGGTGCGCCGCGTCTGCGTGCCGACATTGTATTGCGAGAGAATCCGCCCTGTCGTCAGCAGCAGCGGAAATTTGCGGGTGCTGCGCTCTTCCGTCGGCACAAATCCGGTCAGCATGAATTTGCCGAGACCGCGGACGATTTTTTCAACATGCATGACGGGCGTGCCGTCCGGCGCGGCGTCGTTGCACGGCCATTGCACACTGCCCAGCCTGTCAAGTTTCTCATAGGATACGCCTGCAAAACTCGGGGTGGTGCGGGCGATTTCATCCATAATTTCGGACGGGTGCGTATACTCCATCGGATAGCCCATTGCTTTTGACAGGGCGCAGGTCGCCTCCCAGTCGGCCAGACCTGCCAGCGGTTCGACGGCTTTGCGGACGCGGTTGATGCGGCGCTCGGCATTGGTGAATGTGCCGTCTTTTTCAAGAAAAGAGGAGCCGGGCAGGAAAACATGCGCATAGCGGGCGGTTTCCGTCATAAAAATATCCTGCACGATCACGCATTCCATCTTGCGGAAACCGGCTTCGATATGCTGGATATTCGGGTCGGAATGCGCGATATCCTCGCCCTGTACATACATCCATTTGAAAGCGCCTGCCACGGCGGCATCGATCATATTCGGGATGCGCAGCCCCGGTTCTTTGTCCAGCGTCACGCCCCATTCTTTCTCGTAGATATTGCGGGCATCATCTTCGGAAACATGGCGGTATCCGGGAAATTCATGTGGGAAAGACCCCATATCGCAGGAGCCCTGCACATTGTTCTGGCCGCGCAGCGGATTGACGCCCGCGCCCGCTTTGCCGAGATTGCCCGTTGCCATCGCCAGATTGGCCATTCCCATCACCATGGTCGAGCCTTGCGAATGTTCGGTCACGCCCAGCCCGTAATAAATCGCCGCATTGCCGCCGCTTGCGTAAAGCCGCGCTGCGCCGCGCACATCTTCGGCCGCAACGCCTGTAAATTGCTGCATATTTTCGGGGGAATTCTGGGGATCGGCAATAAACTCCCGCCAGACTTCAAAATCTTCCCGATCGCAGAATTTTTGCACGTAGTCGTGATCAATCAAATCTTCGGTCACGACGACATGCGCGATTGCATTGATCAGCGCGACATTGCTGCCCGGTTGCAGCGGCAGATGATAGGCGGCTTCAATATGCGCCGAGCGCACCAGATCGATTTTGCGCGGATCGGCGACGATCAGCTTTGCGCCCGCGCGCAGCCGCCGCTTCATCTGCGAGGCAAAAACCGGATGCGCATCGGTCGGGTTTGCGCCGATGACCATGATGACATCGGCCTGTTCGACGGAGTCAAAATGCTGCGTTCCCGCCGAAGTGCCAAGCGTGGTTTTCAGCCCGTACCCTGTCGGCGAGTGGCAGACGCGGGCGCAGGTATCGACATTATTCGTGCCCGCTGCCGCGCGCAGCATTTTCTGCACCAGATAGGTTTCCTCATTCGTACAGCGCGAGGAGGTCACGCCGCCGACGGCATCTTTTCCGTATTTTTCGCGGATGCGTTTGAATTCGGATGCGGCGTAATCAATCGCCTCCTGCCACGACACTTCCTGCCACGCGTCTTCAATGGATTTGCGGATCATCGGTTTTTTGACGCGCTCGGGATGCATGACATAGCCATAGGCAAAACGTCCCTTGATGCAGGAATGGCCGTGATTGGCCTTGCCGTCTTTATGCGGCATCATGCGCACGACCTCGTCGCCCTTAAGCTCGGCTTTAAAGGAACAGCCGACGCCGCAATAGCCGCAGGTCGTGACAACGCTGCGTTCGGGCATACCGTTTTCAAGCACGGATTTTTCAATCAGCGCATCTGTCGGACAGGCTTGAACGCAAGCGCCGCAGGACACGCATTCGGAGTCAAAAAACGCCTCGTTCTGGCTTGCGGCGATTTTGGAGTCAAAGCCGCGCCCCTCGACTGTTAGCGCAAATGTGCCTTGTGTTTCTTCACAGGCGCGCACACATCGTGCGCAGACGATGCATTTTTCAGGGTCAAAAACAAAATACGGGTTGGATTCGTCCACAGGTGTTTGCAAATGGTTTTTGCCCTCCCGCCCGTAGCGGATTTCGGTGAGGCCGAGATTTTCAGCCAGCGTAGCCATTTCACTGCGTCCGTCCGCGGCCATATCTTCGGGATGGTCTGAGAGATACAGCTCCGTCACGCCGCGGCGCAATTTTTCGATTTTTTCGCTTGTTGTGCGGATTGTCATGCCGTCTTCGACCGGCGTATGGCAGGAGGCAGGAAAACCGCGCCGTCCTTCGATCTCCACCAGACAGACGCGGCAGGAGCCGTAGGGCTGCAAACTGTCGGTCGCACAGAGCGCCGGAATATCAATGTCGGCCTCCCGTGCGGCACGCAGGACGGATGTGCCTTCGGGAATACTCACCTTTTTGCCGTCAATCGTGGCGGTGACGTTCTTTTCGGCTTTGCTTTCCGGTGTGCCGTAATCTTTTTCAATCAGCAGTGCCATGTCAAAAATCTCTCCTGTTCAGGCGGCTTGTCTGTCCAGCCCGAAATCTTCGGGAAATTCGCGCAACGCGCTTAAAACCGGATAGGGGATCAGCTCGCCATGCGCGCATAAAGAGCCGTGGATCAGCGTGTCGCATAATTCTTCCAGCAGCGCTTTGTTGGCGGCGCGGTTTTCACCGCGGATAATTTTGTCGATCGTCTCGTAACCGCGCACCGTACCAATGCGGCAGGGCGTGCATTTGCCGCAGGATTCCTCTGCGCCGAATTCCATTGAAAAACGTGCCATCTGTGCCATATCGACCGTATCATCAAACACGACGACACCGCCGTGCCCGACCATCGCGCTTTGTTCGGCAAAATCTTCGTATGTCACGGCAAGGTCGAGTTGTCTTTCGCTCAAAAACGGGCCGAGCGGGCCGCCGCATTGTACGGCACGGAAAGGCCGCCCCGTTGCCGTGCCGCCGCCGATTTCATAAATCAGGTCGCGCAGCGGCTGGCCGAAAGCCAGTTCGTAAAGGCCGGGATATTTGACGTTTCCGGCCAGCTGCACGGTCAGTGTACCGCGTGATTTCCCCTCTCCGAATGCGGCGTGATGTGCTGCGCCTTTTTCTAAAATGACGGGAATCGTGGCGAGTGAAATCACGTTGTTGACAACAGTCGGCTTGCCGAACAAACCTTTGATGGCGGGAAGGGGAGGTTTATAGCGGATCATGCCGCGCTTGCCTTCCAGCGATTCCAGCAGCGCCGTTTCTTCGCCGCAGATATAGGAGCCTGCCCCCATGCGCAGCTCCAGATCAAAGCTTTTGCCGCTGCCCTGAATATTGTCGCCCAGATAACCGGACTCATAGGCGGTTTTGATCGCAGCACGCAGCGTATCGCGCGCATGCGGATATTCCGAGCGCAGATAGATATAGCCCATCGTTGCGCCGACAGCGAGACCGGCAATGATCATGCCTTCGATAACGGTGAAGGGGTCGCCCTCCATAATCATGCGGTCGGCGAATGTGCCGCTATCGCCCTCATCGGCATTGCAGACGATATATTTTTGATCCGCTGCGCAGTCCAGCACGGTCTGCCATTTGATTCCGGTCGGGAAGGCCGCGCCGCCACGCCCGCGCAAGCCGGATTCCTTGACCTCGTCGACGATTTTCTGCGGGGGCATCTCCAGCGCTTTTTTCAATCCGTCAAAACCGCCATATGCTGTGTAATCTTCCAAAGACAGGGGATCAATGACGCCGCAACGTGCAAAGGTAAGCCGGTTTTGCATTTTCAGCGCGGGGATATCCGCTGTTTTGCCAAGATAGAGCGGATGCGCCGCACCAAATCCGCTTTCAATCAGGGAGGGCACATCCTCGGGCATGACAGAGCCGAAAGCAATGCGACGACCGTCTTTTTCTATTTCAACCATCGGCTCCAGCCAGAACAAACCGTAGCTGCCGTTGCGGACAATCTCTGCCTCCGGCACGGCGGCGGCCAGTGCTTCGGCAGTTTCGTCAGCGCCGAGCGACAGGGCGGCGGCATCTTTGGGGATATAGATTTTCATGCCGCCCCCTTGTGTTTTTTGAGAACGGTATCAAAGCGTTCCGGCGTGACGCGGCCATAGAGCGTTTCGCCAAGCATCACGGCCGGCGCGCAGGCGCAGTTGCCCAGACAGAAAACCTGTTCCAGCGAATAGCGACCGTCGGCCGTTGTGCCGTGAAAATCAACCCCCAGCATTTGTTTTGCGTGCTCGGCAAGTTTTGCGCCGCCCATCGCCTGACAGGCTTCGGCACGGCAGAGTTTGACGACGGTTTCGCCCGGCGGTGTTGTGCGGAAATCATGGTAAAAGCTGATCACGCCATGAACTTCGGCGCGGGAAAGATTGAGGAGATCGGCGAGGTGCGGCACAAATTCCGGATTGATATAGCCGAAATCTTCCAGCAATTCGGTTAAAATCGGCATCAGTGCACCGGGACGGTCGCGGTTGTCGGCGGCGATCTGCTGCGCCGTTTCGTCATCCCACGGTTTAAAACGTTTTTCCGTCTGTGCCGTCATCGGATATCTCTCTCCTTATCCAGTCCAATATAATCAATACGCGGCGGCAAGTAAATGCGGCATTGTCTTTGACTTTAAGCCTTGCGGGGATTAGAATCCGAAGGAAATTTAGAGGAGTTAGAAAAAAACATGGCCAGACATTTGATTACAAGCGCATTGCCGTATATCAACGGGGTCAAACATATCGGCAATCTGATCGGCTCGATGCTGCCTGCGGATGTTTTTGCGCGGTTCCAGCGCCAGCAGGGGCATGAGGTGATCTATATCTGCGCCACGGACGATCACGGCACGCCCGCCGAACTCGGCGCAGCAAAGGAAGGGATGGATGTCGCGGAATATTGCGAGAAACAGCACCGGATTCAGGCGGATATTTATAAGGCGTTTCACCTGTCTTTCGATCATTTCGGCCGTACCTCCGCACCGCAGAACCATGAATTGACGCAGCATTTCGCCAAAAAACTGATGGAAAACGGCTATATCGAAGAGCGCGTTATCAAACAGTTTTACTCCAATACCGACGGGCGCTTTCTGCCCGACCGCTATATTGAAGGCACATGTCCGCATTGCGGATCCGACCGTGCACGCGGCGACCAGTGCGAAAGCTGTACGAAAGTACTCGATCCCGAAGATCTGATCGATCCGCGCTCGGCCATTTCCGGCAGCACGGATGTTGAATTGAAGGAAACGAAGCACCTGTTCCTGCTGCAATCAAAACTGCAGAAAGATGTGGAAAACTGGGTGGAAGGCAAGGCGCTGTGGCCGCATCTTGTCAAATCCATCGCCAAAAAATGGCTGACCGAAGGCCTGCATGACCGCGGCATCACACGCGATCTGAAATGGGGCGTACCTGTCGATTTCCCCGGCTATGAGGAAAAGGTTTTTTATGTCTGGTTTGATGCACCGATCGGCTATATTTCCGCAACGAAGGAATGGAGCGATCTTCAGCCGCAGCAGCGCAACTGGGAAAGCTGGTGGCGCGGCGCAGACGATGTGACCTATACGCAGTTTATGGCCAAGGACAATATTCCCTTCCATACCGTAACCTTCCCCGCCACAATTCTGGGCAGTGGCGAGGACTGGAAAATGGTGGATTTCATCAAAGGCTTTAACTGGCTGACCTATTACGGCGATAAATTTTCGACCAGCCGCAATTTCGGAATTTTTACATCCGACGCCATTGAATTATTCCCGTCCGATTACTGGCGTTATATGCTGCTGAGCCGCGCGCCGGAAGGATCGGATTCCAGCTTCACATGGCCGGATATGCAATCCGTCGTCAATAAGGATTTGTGCGATGTGCTCGGCAATCTTGTCAACCGGACGCTGCAATTTTCCATCAAGCGTTTCGGTGCGGAAGTGCCGGAGGCGGGGGCGTGGACGGCGCTGGAAGAAAATACACTCAAAGAGGCGGAAGCGGCACTGGCCGAATTTAAAACGCATCTGTCCGAATGCGAATTCCGCAAGGCAATGGCTTCTTTGCGGCATTTATGGGTGCTGGGCAACCAGTATATCGCCGAAGCCGCGCCGTGGGATGCGATCAAGCAGGACGAACCCCGCGCCCGCGCAATTTTGAATTTTGCGATGAATTATATCCGTGTGATTGCCATCGCCTCTTTCCCCGTCATTCCGGAATCAAGCCGCAGAATGGCCGGTTTTCTCAATGTCGAAATCGATCCGTATCAATGGCTCGGCAGTCTGGCAGAGGAAATGACAGCTTTGAAAGCCGGACATGCGCTGGAAAAGCCGGAAATCCTGTTCCGCAAGATCGAAGACGAAAACGTCGCGGAATGCGAAGCCCGCTTCGGCAAAAACGAACAGGGCAAAACGCCGGAAACCATGACGGCCTAGGAAGCCTCTCAGGCATCCTCTTTTTCGTCTTTGCCTTTTTTGCTGCCCTTTTTACCTGTTTTTCCGGTTTTGGCCGGAAGCTGTTTTTTCTCCAGACCGGAAAATTTAAAGGCCGGTGCATTGTCTTTCAGGGATACGTGCACGCTGCCGCCGTTTTGCAATTTTCCGAACAGGATTTCCTCGGCCAGCGGCTCTTTCAGATATTGCTGGATTTTCCGCGCCAATGGTCGCGCGCCCATTGCGGGATCAAAGCCTTTTTTACCGAGCCAGCGCCGCGCCCCTTGATCCAGTTCGATGATAACGTTGCGGTCGGCAAGCTGTGCTTCCAGTTCCATGACGAATTTATCGACGATACGATCCAGCACCTCCGGCGACAGGCCGTTGAACGGTACAATTGCATCCAGACGGTTGCGGAATTCGGGCGTGAAGAGTTTTTCGACAGCTTCCGTATCTTCTCCGTCGCGGCCTACCCGTTCAAAACCGACGGCAGGGCGTGCAAGCTCCATAGCTCCGGCATTGCTGGTCATGATCAGAATAACGTTACGGAAATCTATGGTTTTGCCGTTATTATCGGTCAGCTTGCCGTAATCCATGATTTGCAACAGAATGTTGAAGACGTCGGGATGCGCCTTTTCAATTTCATCAAGCAGCAATACGCAATGCGGGTTCTGATCGACGGCATCGGTCATCAGCCCGCCCTGATCGAAACCGACATAGCCCGGCGGTGCGCCGATGAGGCGGGAGACGGCATGTGCCTCCATATATTCGGACATATCAAAACGTTTCAGCTCAATGCCCAGCGTATGCGCAAGTTGGCGCGCGATTTCGGTTTTTCCGACACCGGTCGGACCGGTAAACAGATAGCAGCCGACGGGCTTTTCCGGCTCGCGCAAGCCGGCGCGGGAAAGTTTGATGGCCGAGGACAGAATGCGGATCGCCTGATCCTGACCGAAAACCATGGTTTTCAGGTCGCGTTCCAGATGTTCCAGAGCCTGTTTGTCATCCGAAGAAATCGTGCGCGCCGGAATACGGGCGATTTTGGCAACGATTGCTTCAATTTCCGGCACACCGATCGTGTCTTTGCGGTGTTTTTCCGGCTTCAGCTTTTGCGCCGCACCGGATTCATCCAGCACGTCAATGGCTTTATCCGGCAGTTTGCGGTCGTTGATATAGCGCTGACTGAGATCGACAGCAGCTTTGATCGCCTCATCCGTATAGGAAACATTATGATGTTTCTCGTAATATTTGCGCAAGCCCCGCAGAATCTTGACAGTATCCGCCGGTGTCGGTTCCTTGATGTCGATTTTCTGGAAACGGCGGACAAGCGCACGGTCTTTTTCAAAATGGTTGCGGTATTCCTTATAGGTGGTCGAGCCGATGCAGCGCAAATCGCCCTGCGCCAGCGAGGGTTTCAGAAGGTTGGAGGCATCCATCGCGCCGCCCGAACTTGCGCCTGCACCGATAATCGTATGAATTTCGTCGATGAATAAAATCGCATCATCCTGTTTTTTGATGGCGGCAATCACGGCTTTCAGGCGTTCTTCAAAATCGCCGCGATAGCGCGTGCCTGCCAGCAGCGCGCCCATATCCAGCGCAAAAATCGTCGCCTCTTTCAAAACATCGGGCACATTGCCTTCAACGATATGCAGTGCCAGCCCTTCGGCAATCGCCGTCTTCCCGACTCCCGGATCACCGACATAAAGCGGGTTGTTTTTGGTGCGGCGGCATAGAACCTGAATTGTGCGTTCCAGCTCGTCCTCCCGCCCGATCAGCGGATCGATTTTGCCGTCTTCGGCTTTTTTGTTCAGATTGATGCAGTAATTTTCCAGTGCCTCTTTCCCGTTTTTGACAGAGGTATCTTCCTCCGCCTCCGGATCCGTGCCGTGAACAGCGCGTTCCTCGCTGAAGCCGGGAACTTTGGCAATGCCGTGCGAGATGTAGTTGATCGCGTCAAACCGCGTCATATCGCGCGAGGTTAAAAAGTAAACAGCCGGACTTTCCTGTTCGGAGAAAATGGCGACCAGCACATTAGCGCCGGTGACTTCCTCCCGTCCGGAGGACTGGACATGAATGGCCGCACGCTGCAACACGCGCTGAAAACTGTTGGTCGGCCGCGCATCCTGATCATCGCGCGCCAGTGAGGATAACTCATTATCGAGATAAAGGGCGGTTTCCTCCTGCAATTCCGGAATGCTGATGCCGCAGGCGCGCAAGACTGCGACCGCATCGGGGTCTTCCGTCAGTGCCAGCAGCAGATGTTCCAGCGTCACAAGTTCGTGGCGGCGGTTGGCGGCGTGGTTCAGTGCGCGGTGCAGTGTCTGTTCAAGATGAGCCGACAGCATGGTTTTTTTGTCCTTCCGTTCCTATCCGTTTTCTATTCTTTTTCCATCGTGCATTGCAGCGGGTATTCATGCTTTTTCGCATAAGCCATTACTTGAGAAACTTTTGTTTCCGCAACCTCATAGGTGTAAATGCCGCACAATCCGATTCCTTTTCTGTGTACGGTCATCATAATCTCGACCGCCTCGGTTTCGTTTTTGCCAAAAAATTTCTGCAGCACGGCCACCACAAATTCCATCGGTGTATAATCGTCATTCAGCAGCAGAACCTTGTACATCGGCGGCTTCTGCAGTTTCGGTTTGACCTTTGTCAGGACGCTGTCGTCCTCTTTACGGTCGGGGCGGCCGTCGGTTCCGTCTTGCCCCATTCTTATGCGTTGTGCGGTTTTCATGTCGATTCGTTTGTAAAGGCAGGTGTGCTGATATTTGCATCTCTGTTTATTATACACGGTTTTGCGTTTCGGGAAAACAACAGCCGAAAATTCATGCTTTTTTTCGTCTGACCGGTGTTTTATAATAAAAAGAATACAATTGTATTCTCCGGAGGATCCGGCGCTGAAAATTATGTTTTTTTATAGATTTATTCGAAAATTCGGCTTTCTATTCGCCCTCGTTTTATTTCTGCTTGTTGCAAGCGGCAAAGAAGCACAGGCCTGCCGCTGCGTTCCGGCATCATTTGATTCACGCTGGCGGGGGGCGGATACGATTTTTATCGGAACGGTAAAAGAAATCGAAATTCTGCATCGCTATTTGCGCAACACCTATGAAGATCGCCCCGCAAAAGTGGTTTTTGATGTCGATGCCTATTACAAGGGCGGCAGCGGCGAGGCAACGGAATTTCGTCTGGACGAACCTTTGATTTTTTCAAATGCGCAGGGCGAACAGACAATACTGGAATACGGATATAAACGTATACCGCAGGAGGGTCATGCGGATGCGGAGTTTTTTCTGCATACCAGCCTGCAAAATATGACCTGTATGGGCTATCCGTTCCGCGAGGGGGAAACCTATCTGGTTTTTGCCTATCTGCGGGTGCAGGGGGAGGCAGCGCGCTGGTCGCTTTACCATTATCCGTCGGGGACATACGGTGTGGGCGGATTATGCGGCGGTACGATGCCCAAATCCCACCCGTCTTTCCGGCATGAAATAAGCCGTATTCTTGCCGCGTCCGACAAAAAACGCGCAAACGCACACAGACGCTTGCGAAATCTAAGGAATTGATGCTTTACCGTACACCTTTGCGGATAATTGTGCTACCGTGAACCGTCTTGATTTTTTATTAAGAAGGAGAAAATCGTATGTCGTCCCAAGCCCGTAAAAACAAAGAAACAAAAACACCGGGGCAGGAAAAAAAGCCGTCTGCCAGTGACGGCTTTTTTACACATTTCAAGGGGCATGTCTCCACGGGGGACTGGCAGGCTGTCGGTGCTGTGGAAATGGAGCAGATGCTGAAAAACTTTCGCAGCTGGGCCGGAAAAAGGCGGAAAGGGCAGCATAAAATCCGCGTATATAACAGTACCGAAGCTGCGCATGGCTGGCAGGCCGGCAATACGATCATCGAAGTCGTGAATGACGATATGCCGTTTTTGATCGACTCGATTGCAGCCGAGCTGGTGCATCATAATTTTCAGATATCATTTCTGTTTCATCCCGTTTTTACCGTCAAACGCAAAAGTGACGGAACGCTTGTGGATATTTACGGCGGAAGCGGGCAGGAGGCGGAGGAGGGCACGCAACACGAATCTTTCGTGCATATCCAGCTTGAGCAGTTCCTGCCGGAAAAGGCTTGTGAACATCTGGAAAAGCATTTGTCGCGCATTTTGGACGATGTGCGCAGCGCGACGGGCGACTGGAAAAAAATGTTGTCCAGATTGCGGGAGGTCATCCGGGAAACGGAAGAAATTGTAACAGCCGGCGATGTTGAAGATGGAGACGAGGCTGTAGAATTTCTGGAATATATTCATAAAAATAATTTCACGCTTCTCGGGTATCGGGAATACAGTTTTTCGGAAGATAAAAACGGTGAAGTTGATGTCGGGATCGTCAAGGCGCGGGATCTCGGCCTGATGAAAGACGGCCGCTATCCGTTCGACGTTGATTTGAAAAGGCGCGAATATCACCGCATGGTCAGTATGTCCGAGCCTGTCGTGGTCAGCAAATGGATTGACCAGTATTCCACGGTCCACCGCCGTGTGCCGTTTGATGTCATCAATGTTAAAATCGTGGATAAAAAGGGACGCGTAACGGGGCAGCATGTTTTTATCGGCCTGTTTACATCCAGCACCTATTCCTGCCGCACGGTCGAGGTGCCGCTGGTGCGCGGCAAGGTACGCGAAACGCTGTCGCGCGTCAAATTCGGCAGCAATTCACATGACCGCAAGGCGCTGGAGCATATTCTTGAAAAATATCCGCGTGACGAATTGTTTCAGGTTTCGGTTGAAGAGTTGACGGAAACGGCGCTCGGAATTCTTGACCTGCAGGAAAGACAGCGCGTGGCTTTATTTGCACGGAAAGATCCGCTGGAACGCTATGTCTCCTGTCTTGTTTATATACCGCGCGATATTTACGATACGCGGTTTCGTCGCAATGTCGAGGCGGTTTTGGAGGCGCGTTTGAAGGGTGTATGCACCAATTATTACATCACGCTGGATGACAGCCCGCTGGCGCGCGGCCTGTTCACGATTCTGGTAGAGCCGGGAAAAATCCCCGATGTCGATATGGAAGATATCGAGAGCGAGTTGATTGAAATCGGACAAAGCTGGCCGGAAAAACTCGGCAAGAATCTGGCGCGCGAATACGGCAAGAAAAAAGCTGCAGATTATGTGCACCATTATGCGGAGGCTTTTCCGTCCTCTTATCAGGATGCGTTCGGCGTTATCGGTGCCGTTAAGGATATTCCGCAAATCCAGGAATTGCTGGACAAAGAGGGGGCGGAGATCGCCATCGATCTTTATCAGGAAAAGACAGAAGAAGGCGGCGACTATCACTTGAAAATTTATCACCGCAACGATCCCGTCCGGCTGTCGGATATTTTGACGGTGCTGGATAATATGGGGCTGGAAGCGATTGCGGAGATGCCGTTCAAAATCAAACCGCGCAGACGGGATAATGTTGTTGTCTGGATACATGACTTCATTCTGGAATCCCGGCACGGTGCGGGTTTTGACCTGCAGGAGGTCAAAGATATTTTTGAAGAAGCGTTTTTGCAAATCTGGCAGGAAACAGCGGAAAATGACGCGCTGAACGCGCTGGTTCTGCAGGCCGGCCTGATATGGCGGGAAGTCTGGATTGTCCGCAGCTATACCAGCTATCTGAAACAGGCGCGTTTTGCCTATAGCCGCCGTTATATTGAATCGACACTGATTGAACATGCCGATATTACGCGCGACCTTGTTGCGCTGTATAAAGCGTTGCATGACCCGTCACTTTCGGAAAAAAAGCGGGAGACTGCAGCGGCCAAATACCGCAAGGCTCTGGACAAAAAACTGAATGATGTCGCAAAACTCGATCAGGACAGAATTTTACGCGCCTATTGGACGCTGATTGAGAAAACCCTGCGGACAAATTACTATCAGCGCGATGAGAACGGGGATATCCGCCCCTGCCTTGCGATCAAGCTGGACAGTGCGAATATCGAGTTTCTGCCGCGTCCGCGTCCGCATGTTGAAATTTTTGTCTATTCGGCGCGTGTGGAGGCCGTGCATCTGCGCGGCGGAAAAATTGCGCGCGGCGGCATCCGCTGGTCGGATCGCCATGATGATTTTCGTACGGAAGTGCTGGGGTTGCTGAAGGCGCAAATGGTCAAAAATGCCGTGATTGTGCCGGTCGGCGCAAAGGGCGGGTTTATCGTGAAAAACCCGCCGCAGGAAGGCGGGCGTGAAGCATTCCAGCAGGAGGGAATTGCCTGTTATCAGATGTTCGTGCAATCGCTGCTGGATTTGACGGACAATAATGATATGGGAGAAATCATTCCGCCGGAAAACACGGTGCGCTATGACGAAGATGACCCGTATCTGGTCGTCGCTGCAGATAAAGGCACGGCAACATTTTCCGATATGGCCAACAAGCTTTCGGAAAAAGCCGGTTTCTGGCTGAATGACGCATTCGCCTCCGGCGGTTCGGCCGGTTACGATCATAAGGAAATGGGGATCACGGCGCGCGGCGCATGGGAATCCGTTAAACGCCATTTCCGCGAGATCGGCAAGGATATTCAAAAAGAGGAATTCACCGTCATCGGCGTTGGTGATATGGGCGGCGATGTTTTCGGCAATGGTATGCTGCTGTCCAAATATATTCGCCTGATCGGCGCGTTCAATCATTTGCATATTTTCTGCGATCCTGATCCCGATGCGGCGGAAAGTTTCAAGGAACGCCGGCGGCTTTTCAAGGCGCGCGGCGGATGGGATCAATATGACGAGGCAAAACTCTCCAAAGGCGGGCGCATCTATTCGCGCAGCGAAAAATCCCTGACGCTGACACCGGAGATCAAAGCCTGTCTTGGAATCCGCAAGGATAAAATGACACCGGACGAGTTGATGCACGCCATGCTGAAGGCGGAAACCGAATTGCTGTGGTTCGGCGGTATCGGCACATTTGTCAAAAGCCGCTCGGAAAGCCACGCAGATGCGGATGACCGCGCCAATGATGCCGTACGCGTTGATGCGCGCGAGTTGCAGGCACAGGTGATCGGGGAGGGGGCTAATCTGGGCATGACGCAAAAAGCCCGTATTGAATATGCGATCAATGAAGGGCGATTGAATACGGATTTCATCGATAATTCCGGCGGCGTTGACTGTTCGGATCATGAGGTGAATATCAAAATTCTGCTGAACGCCGTTGAAAGGGACAACAAGCTGACACGCAAAAAGCGCGACAAGCTGCTCTATGATATGACAGACGAAGTCGCAGCGCTGGTGCTGGACGACAATTACCAGCAGAGTCAGGCGCTGTCGCTGGCGGAAAACCGGGCAAGCGGCCAGTTATCGCTTTATGCTGCGCTGTTGCGCGATTTTGAGAAAAAAGGCGTTCTCGACCGCCGTCTTGAGCATCTTCCCGACGAGGAAACAATCGGCCGGATGCTGCAGGACAGGCGCGGTTTGACGCGTCCGGAACTGTCCATCGTTCTGTCTTACGCCAAGATCACACTTTATCAGGAAATTCTGGATTCATGCCTGCCGGATGAAAAAGGTATGGAAGAATGGCTGTTCTTTTATTTCCCCGAACCTCTGAAAAAATACAAACAGGAAATTCTTGAACATGGTTTGCGGCGCGAGATTATTGCAACGCTGCTGGCGAATGCGCTGGTCAACCGCATGGGGCCGGTCTTTATCAAATCACGGATGACAAAAACCGGCGCAACTTCTGTTGATATCGTCAAGGCGTTTTTGATTATGATCCGCGCTTACGGCATTCCGGCGCTTTGGGATGAAATCGAGGCGCTGGACAATAAAGTGCCGGCTGAAGTGCAGATGCTGGCGCTTGGCGAAATCTATGTCTTGTTGAAACATACGGTCACATGGCTGTTGCGCCGCAACCGTGCCATGGATGATGTTGCATCGGAATCCGCCGCACTGACCAAAGGCATCGGAGAAATTGAATCCGTTATCCGCGATCTGATCCCGCACTATGTGCGCGACCGTATCGAGACACGCAAGGAGGAACTCAAGGAAGAGGGGATGCCGGCAAAACTGGCGGAGACTGTTTCCGGTATCCGCCTTCTGGATGCTGCGCCGGTGATTATCGAGATCGGGCAAAGTTGCGGCGGCAGCAATCTGAAGGATATCGCCGCCGTCTATTTCGGAGTCGGCCAGATGCTGCGTCTGGACTGGCTGCGGCAGCAATGCTGGAATATAAAATCGGAGGATCACTGGCAGGCGCGGGCGTTGAGCGGGCTGGTTGACGAGTTTTTCCATTATCAGGAGCAGTTGACGCTGTCCATCGTTTCCGATCGCGGCTGCCCCCTGCCGGGGCATAAGCATCTGGATGAATGGAAAAAGGAAAACCGCAGCAGATTGCGCCATGTTGAACATCTCATCTCCGAAATCGACCGCGCACCGATGGTTGATGCGCCGATGCTGATGCTGGCGGCGCAGTCCATCCGGCGCTTTCTCGGATAACAGAGAGGCGGTATAAAAATACCTCAAGGGTGGTATCAAAATACCTTAAGGAGAGGTATGAAAATACCTCGAGCGGTATCATAACACCTCAAGCCGCGTGTTTTTAAATTACGCGGCTTTAGCCTTTCCCATCGCCGTTTCCAGATTTTCGATGAGTTTATTCATGAATTCTTCCGTGGTCAGCCATTTCTGATCTTTGCCGACCAGAAGGGCGAGGTCTTTGGTCATATGGCCGTCCTCGACGGTTTGAACGCAGACACGCTCCAGCGTATCGGCAAATTCGACAACATCGGGCGTTTCATCGAATTTTCCGCGATAGCGCAGGCCTTGCGTCCATGCAAAAATCGAGGCGATCGGGTTGGTGGAGGTCGGCTTGCCGTCCTGATGCAGGCGGTAATGGCGCGTGACCGTGCCGTGCGCGGCTTCCGCCTCGACGGTTTTTCCATCCGGTGTCAGCAGAACAGAGGTCATCAGGCCGAGCGAGCCGAAGCCCTGCGCTACGACATCGGACTGCACGTCGCCGTCATAGTTTTTGCATGCCCAGACAAAGCCGCCGTCCCATTTGATGGCACAGGCGACCATATCGTCGATCAGACGGTGTTCGTAAGTCAGGCCGCGCTTGTCGAATTCGGCCTTGAATTCGCCGTCAAACACTTCCTGGAACAGGTCTTTGAAACGCCCGTCATAGGTTTTTAAAATCGTATTCTTTGTGGACATATAGACGGGGTAATTGCGCTGCAGGCCATAATTAAAGCAGGCGCGGGCGAAGCCGCGGATCGATTCATCCAGATTATACATGCCCATTGCAATGCCGGGGCCGGTGAAATCAAAAATTTCATGTACTTCCGGTGCGCCGCCGCCTTCGGGCTGGAAGGTCAGGGTCAGTTTGCCTTTGCCCGGAATTTTGATATCTGTGGCGCGGTACTGGTCGCCGAAAGCGTGACGGCCGATGATGATCGGCTGCGTCCAGCCCGGTACATAGCGCGGGATATTGCTGCAGATAATCGGCTCGCGAAAGACTGTGCCGCCGAGAATGTTGCGGATCGTACCATTGGGGGATTTCCACATTTTTTTCAGCCCGAATTCCTCGACACGTGCTTCATCCGGTGTGATGGTCGCGCATTTGACACCGACACCGTGTTCCTTGATGGCGTTGGCGGCATCAATCGTGATCTGGTCGTCGGTTTCGTCGCGTTTTTGAATGCCAAGATCAAAATATTTCAGATCAACATCCAGATAAGGCAAAATCAGGCGGTTTTTGATGACATCCCAGATGATACGGGTCATTTCATCGCCGTCGATTTCAACAATCGGATTTTTGACTTTGATTTTGCTGCTCATGGATGAGGTTCCTTTCCCTGTTCTTTTAAATCAAACAAACAGGGGCAGTATAGCAAAACCGCGCAGGGCTGCAATATATTATTGGTTGAAACCGCCCTGACGGGGGGCTGTGATACGCGGGCCGCCGCGCCGCCAGTCACGGGCGTTGCGTTCGGCTTCGCGAATCTCGTCGCGTTGCAGTTTTTCCTTCAATGCGGCCAGACGCTCTTCCATATACAGATGCCGGGCGCTGTCACTGCGGCGGGCGCGGCTTTCACCCAGGCTGTACCATTGATAAGCTTCGCCCATATCTCCGCGTCTTTCGGCCATTGCCGCCAGACGGATGAAACTGTGCAGATAGTCGTTGCGGGCGCTTTCCTCGAACCAGTGTTGCGCTTGTTCTTCATCTTTCGGAAATCCGCCTTTGCCTTTGGCGTAAAGGTCGCCCATGATGAATTGTGCGCGGGCATCGCCGTCTTCGGCAAGTTCGATCAACATGTCAAGCGGGTGTTCCGCATCTTCATAAAGCGGCTCATAGACCGGATCAGAAAAATAGGGGATTTGCCGCTGCTGCTGCTTTGCCGCAAATGCGGCGGAGGGCAGCGCCACGGCAGCGACGACCAGAATACAGAGGACATACAGGCGGACAGACGCAATCATGGTGTTTGTTATCTTTCCTTCTTGCGTTCTTTGTCGTAGAAGACTTCCAGCGCCTCCAGCAGGCTGTTGCTGTGGCTGACGGTTTTCCCCTCCATCATCACCGAATAGCGTGCCTGACGTTTCATATGGCCGCGCCCGACTGTTTTGGAGACGACAAAGGCCGGTTTTTCATTGCTGTGGCGGAAAATTGAAAACATGGCGCTGTCGCCGGTGCAGTCCAGCGCGTAATCCTTCCATTCGCCTTTTGAAACGCGTGTGCCGTAAACGGAAAGAATCTGGCCGAGTTCGTGTTTATTGAATGTGACATTTTGTCCCGGGTAACGCTGTCCGTAAAGACTGAAAAATTGCGCCATATTTGACCACTCTATTTGACCACTCTGTTTTTAACGCCCTGTAAATTCTGCCGACACTGTTGCAGCGGAATACGGTAAAATTGCAGACCACTTACTATTGTAACATATTTCCGTAGCAAATGCATGCGGGTCAGGGGGTGAATTTGTTGTTCCCGCCTTTTTTCGGCGCGGGATTTTTCGGATAGAGTTCCGGACTGTTGACCAGATTGCGGCAGGTATCATAAACAACGGTGGCGCGTTTGAAATGATCTTTGTTGCCGGTCATTTCGGCAATATCCAGAATGGCATCGTTCAGCGCATCAATCGGCATTTCTCCGTTATCGACCTGCGCTTCATAGATATTGCACAGCATGATGATGGTGATATTGGTCTGGATGACCATTTTTGCCATTTCCACCGCCTGTTTCGAGCCGGGCTTGAAGGCATCATTTGCATGTTTGGTGACACCGGCCTCGATGAGCGGCTTTGCGACTTTGACATAGGGCTCAAGGGTCGTCGTGGCGGCTTCGGCAACGCTTTGCAGCAGAGCACGGTAAAATAAGGTTTTTTCGTCCTTGTTCAAAGCTTTTCCGACATCTTTGAACATTGCGTCAAGAGTGTCATGGTCCCAGTCCTGATTTTTTTTGGCAAATTTTTGCCATGACGGAATTTTGGACAGTTTTTCCATCAACTCTTTCGGCAAAGCCGATAATCCGTGTTTGTAATCCATATTTGTTTTCCTGATTGCGGCGATTTTTTATGATAGAGCGCGGAAGCGGCGCGGTCAAGCTGGTAATTGCCGCATAGATCGGTTAGGCTGGGATAAAGAGGAAATAAGGCAGCAAAAACAAGAAAAGGAACATGACTGATGGCTCTGACACATACACCGATTTGTGATACGTCTTTTACCGCTCCGGATTTTTCCCTGAAGGGGGTGGACGGCAAAACCTATAGTCTTGCCGATGTGCGCGGCGAAAAGGGCGTGCTGGTGATGTTTATCTGCAATCACTGCCCTTATGTGAAGGCGATCATCAAAACTCTTGTCGAAGATGTTAAAAAACTTCAGGAAAACGGGATTGGTGTTGTCGCCGTCATGCCGAATGACACGGAAAATTATCCCGATGACAGTTTCGAGAATATGCAGCGTTTTTCGCAGGAAAACGGTTTCACCTTTCCTTACGTGATTGACGAGACGCAGCATATCGCGCGGGATTATGATGCGGTTTGTACGCCGGATTTCTTCGGCTTTAATGCGGAGATGAAGCTGCAATACCGCGGCCGTCTGGATGATGTGACACCCTCGCGTCCGGCCACGGAAGATACTGCGCGTGAATTGCTTGATGCCATGCTGCAGGTCGCCGAAACCGGGAAAGGGCCGGAGCATCAGCCCCCCTCAATGGGGTGCTCGATCAAATGGCGCAGCGAAAACGCCGCCTGATTTACCATTTTTTCAGCTTTTTCCGTATATAATAGAAAGAGATATACGGAGTTTGAAGCTTTATACACCTTAAAGGGCTGCCGCGCAGATTGACGGCGGCCTTCAGGTGTATGAAAAAAAGGCGGTGATGAGCAAATGGTGGATATTGTTCTGACATCGTTGCAGTTTTCAGCAGCGGCACGCAGCGGCGCAACAGAGCGCGGCGCGGCCACGGCGCTGGAACTTGGCTCTGATAACTTCCGTCGCAATCCGCAAACAGAATCTCTGGCGCGGGTTTTCGGGCGGCCGTCATCGGGCGGGATTTTTTCCAGTCTGGAAAGTTTCATGGTGGTTGCGGAAGCGCAGGCGCAGAGCCGCAATTCCGATTTCAGCGGCAGGGAGCGTGAAAACAGCCTCGGCATCACGGCGGCGCTTGATCTGTTTCTAAAACGCGAAACCTCTGCCGAGGCGCGGCTGCGGGAACTGCTTGGCGGCACGCAGCAGGAGATTGAAGCCGCAGCATCGGAGGAGACCGATCTTCTGGAAGATGCGGATACGCTGGTTGAAGAAGCGCTTGCGGAACAGGCTGAGCAGCAAGAACCGGACACAGGAGGGCCGCCGGAAAGCGGAGACGGAGAGACGGGGAATGATCCGGGCGGCGGCGATGAAGATGGCGGCGGGGGCAGCGCGCCGCCCGGTCAGGGCGGTACGCCTCCAGGGCAGGGGGGAACACCTCCGGGTCAGGGCGGCGGTTGATTTTTTGATGTTCCGCTTGACGTTGCGGGCGGTTTCGGTTTATAGAAGTATGGTCTTTTTCAAAGACATTTTGCGGCGGCTGTAGCTCAGTGGTAGAGCACTCGGTTGTGGTCCGAGATGTCGCGGGTTCAATCCCCGTCAGTCGCCCCATTTT
>SKHU01000215.1 GCA_007116755.1 Alphaproteobacteria bacterium | reverse complement strand
CAGAAAACACATTCAAGAGGCAAAACTGGCGGAGAAAAAGGTCAAGGAAAACGCCGATCTGATCAAAAATCTGCAAAACTCGCACAGCGAATCCGAACTGGCCAGCGGCAGTATGCGCAGCAGAATTCAGGCGGCACAAAGTGAAATGCAAAGCGGAGTGGCCAATATCAAATCTTCTTCCGGTAAAGCAAAAACCAAAGCTGCGGAACTGCCGCAGGAAGGGGGCGGCGGCGTAAAATCATCTTCCTTCAGCCCGGCCGGCAATCAGAAAAACGAAGGGGAGAATGCCGGCAAGAAAACCAAATTCTCCGAGGTTTCCGTCAAGGCGGCGGGAAAACAAAAAATAGATATCCATCTACAGGTTCAGCGGGAGGCAGAGATGACGCGCTACGGGCAGGGGGAGCAAACATCGCCGTCCGGCCGGAACAGGGAGAAAAAGGAGCGGAAGGGACCTTCGTCACGGAAGAGAAACTCTCCGGCACCTGCATAACATAAATTTTAATTTCAATCAGGATCAAAAAACGGATCAGGCGGCGGAGGTTTTTCCGGCGGATGCGCCGTCGCGTTGCAGAAGAAAGCCGGAAATATCCTCGGTCAGCTGCCGGATCAGATCGCGGTCGTCGCCTTCGGCCATAATGCGGATCAGCGGCTCGGTGCCGGATTTGCGCACCAGAATGCGCCCGCCGCCATTGAGCTGCTTTTCACGGTCGGACAGATAGCCCGCCACTTCCGGCGTATCCAGATTGATGCCGTTTTCAAAACGGATATTTTTGAGAATCTGCGGCACAGGCTCGAAAATGCGGCAGATTTCACTGGTTTTTTTGCCGCTGCGCCGCAAAATGCCCAGCACCTGAAGCGCCGCCAGCGTTCCGTCGCCGGTGGTGCCGAAATCGCCGAGGATGATATGCCCCGATTGTTCGCCGCCCAGATTATAACCGTTGCTGCGCATATGATCGACGACATAGCGGTCGCCGACCGGCATACGCTTCAGCCCCAGACCCAGCGTGTCCAGATAGCGTTCCAGCCCCAGATTGGACATGACGGTGGCCACAACAGCGCCGCCTTTTAATATCCCCTGTTTGTGCCAGTCGCGCGCAATCAGCGCCATCAGCTGGTCGCCGTCGATGATGCTGCCGGTTTCATCGCAAACAATCAGCCGGTCGGCATCGCCGTCCAGCGCAATACCGATATCGGCGCGGTTTTGTACAACAGCTTTACTCAAAGCTTCCGGATCGGTCGCGCCGCAGTTTTTGTTGATGTTGAAACCGTTGGGGGAGGCGGAGAGAACAATCACATCCGCGCCCAGCTCCCACAGCACTTTCGGCGCGGTTTTATAGGCCGCACCATTGGCGCAATCGACAACAACGCGCAGCCCGTCCAGACGCAAATCTTTCGGGAAACTGGCTTTGGCATGTTCGATATAGCGGCCGCTTTCATCTTCCAGACGTGCGGCACGGCCGAGATTTTCCGGCGCAGCGCGGTATTCCGGCAGTTTCGGGTCGTTCATAAATTTTTCGATTTCAATCTCGATATTGTCGGAAAGCTTATACCCGTCCGCGCCGAAAAGTTTGATGCCGTTATCCTCAAACGGGTTATGCGAGGCGGAAATCATTACGCCGAGATCGGCGCGCAGCGAACAGGTCAGCATGGCAACGGCAGGGGTCGGCACAGGGCCGAGCAGCACGACATCCATCCCCATCGAAATAAAACCCGCCGTCATCGCCGGTTCGATCAGATAGCCCGACAGGCGCGTATCTTTGCCGATCACGACTTTGTGGCGGTGATCGCCGCCGCGCAGCACATGCGCCGTGGCCATTGCCGCGCGCATCGCGGTTTCGGGAGTCATGGGTTCGATATTGGCGGTGCCGCGGATACCGTCGGTTCCAAAATACTGACGCGTCATGGATATCTTTCTCTTTTTTTGAGCCGTTAGGGCGGGAGCATAGCGGCTTTCCGCAAAGAAATCAACTATGCAAAACCATTCTAGCATTTTTTGCCAGGCGGGAAAAGCGGCAATCCCCTATTGACAGTATTATGAAAAACTGATATAAAGAACGGGTCTTTTTGAAAAAGAAAAAAGTCTTGGAAATACAAAACCGACGGGGGATATTGTGGACGATCTGGCAAAACGTGTGAAAAAAATGCTCAATATGGCCGAACAGGCCGGGGCGCAGGATTTTATCAAACCGAAAGCCGATACGGCGATGCGCGATTTTGCCATTCGTCACATGCTGGAAGAGGTCGCATTTGAATTTTACGATGATCCCGCCGGGCTGAACACGGCAGATATCGCCAATTTCGTAAAAATCATGGATACAATCGCCATGTTCGGCGAGCCGGAAGCGCCGGCCAATAAATTCTATCCCGAAGAGGCCGCGGCGGCAAAACCGCTGATCGATCTGTACCGCAACGCGTCGGAGACCGACAAAACCAAAATCAAAGTCTTTCATCACTTGTGTTTTTACGAGTTGTGGGATGCGTATCGCGAGAAAAACCCGCAGCTCAATCAGGTGGAAATTGATGATTCCGATCCCGCACAGGTGAAATCCGTGCTGCTGGCGGTGACGGAAGGCCATGCGGCGGATGAAATCGCGCGGCTTTACGGCGGCGCACCGCTGGAGAATGCCAGCTCTTTCGAGCATGATGTCGCCAAAAAGCGCGTCGAGGAAAAGCTGGGCACAGAACTGCCGTGGACACCGAGTTTCGAAATGCTGTGCAAAATGCAGGACGATATTGCAGAACGCGCCGCAATGCGGAAGCTGAACGGACCGGCCGTTGTGCGCAAATCCTCCTTCAAACCCTGATATTCTTCAAAACAGGTGAGGCTGTTGACAAACTCTTCCATCGTCATCGCGAGCCGCGATCAGCGGCGTGGCGATCCAGAAAGGTAGTGAAAACCGGCAGTTTATGGATTGCCGCGCTCCCTTAAGGTCGCTCGCAATGACAAAATGACGGAGTTTGCCAGCAATCTGGTGTTTATTCGCCCCGTTTATTCGCCCTGCGCAACGCTGTAGCCGCGCTGCCCGTCAAAGCTGTAGAGATTCTCGGTCTTTACAACATCAAATCCCGCTTTATGTAGCGTGGACAGCAATGCGGCAATATCACCGTTGTTCAGTTTGGCATTTTTGGCACTGTCTTTTGCCGTAAAGCGGCAGCACCAGTGATCGGCGATTTTGAAATCATCCACTGCATCCGGCCAGGCTTTCAGCCCGCGCGTTGAAATGACCGAAAGCGCAAATTTATCGGTCTGAACGGCGTTCAGTTGTGCGGCCAGATCGGACGGGTGTGTTGTCTCCGACCAGTCGAGGAACACATCCACCCCGTCCAGCACCTTGTCCTGTTTCGGCGGCAGCACGGTTTCGGCAATCGAAATGCAGCTTGAATGTTCGGAATCGCCGTAATGCACGGGGGAAAGACGCTGCGGTATTTCGCCCAGCCGCGCAATCACCGCATCGGCGAACCCTTCCGTGCCGACGGTTTCTTTCGTGTGTTCCCTGCTCGCGATCTCGCCGGTATGGATGCCGTCTTCCAGCGTTTTCAGCCATGCGTTGTGAATCGTCTGCGCCGTGCGGTTTTGCCCGATATGCTGGAGCATCAGCACCGCGCCGTGCAAAAGCCCTGACGGGTTGGCGATGCCTTGTCCGGCAATATCGGGGGCGCTGCCGTGGATGGCTTCAAACATTGCGCCCTTGCTGCCGATATTGGCCGAGCCGCACAACCCGACCGACCCCGCGACCTCTGCGGCAATGTCGGAGAGAATATCGCCGTAAAGATTCTGCGTGACGATCACATCAAACTGTTCGGGACGCGAGGCAATCCGTGCCGCGCCGATATCGACAATCCAGTGATCGTTTTCAATGTCGGGATATTCGGCGGCAACCTCGTCAAAAATTTTGTGAAACAGCCCGTCGGCCAGTTTCATGATATTGTCCTTGGTGATGCAGGAGACTTTTTTGCGCCCCGCCGCGCGCGCATATTCAAACGCATAGCTGATGATCTTGTAGGAACCCGAACGCGAAATCAGTTTCAAAGCCTGCACGGTATTGTCGGTTTGGCGGTGTTCGATGCCGGCGTAAAGGTCTTCCTCATTCTCGCGCACGATCACCAGATCCATTTTCGGCTGCAGCGTTTTGACAAACGGCGCATAGGCAATGCAGGGGCGGATATTGGCGAACATGCCCAGCGTTTTGCGCACTGTGACATTCAGGCTTTTGAAGCCGCCGCCCTGCGGTGTGGTGATCGGCGCTTTCAAAAAGCATTTTGTCCGCAAAAGCGATTCCCACGCGCTGTCGGCTATGCCGGATTTCACACCGCTTTTATAGACTTTCTCGCCGATGTCGATGGTTTCGATCGCAAGCTGCGCGCCTGCTGCATCCAGAACGCGCAGCACCGCGGCCATAATCTCCGGCCCGATGCCGTCGCCGTGTGCCACTGTGATGGGTGTTTTTCCGCTCATTTCCGCCCTCCCGCCGGTTGATATCCAGTCTTTATTTTTTTTCGCCGAAGCGATATGGTTGAACAATAAACGAAACAGGAATTTTTTAAAAGCAAATCAGATTTAAAAAGGACACCCGCAAAGATGCTGCCACAGGAAATTATCCGCAAAAAACGCGACGGCGAGAAACTCGGCACCGACGAGATCGATGCTTTTATCAAAGGCGTCACCGATGACAGCGTCACCGAAGGACAGGTGGCGGCGTTCTGTATGGCGGTGTTGTTCCGCAAGATGGAGATGAACGAGCGCGTCGCGCTGACCCGCGCCATGGCGCATTCGGGGGCGGTGCTGGACTGGTCGGATGAAAATTTCGGCGGGCCGGTGCTGGACAAACATTCCACCGGCGGTATCGGTGACAAGGTCAGCCTGATTCTCGCCCCCGTGATTGCCGCCTGCGGCGGTTTCGTGCCGATGATTTCCGGCCGCGGTCTGGGACATACGGGCGGCACGCTCGACAAGATGGATGCGATCCCCGGCTACCAATCCGTGCCGGATAATGCGCTGTTCCGCAAAGCCGTGCGCGAGGCGGGCTGTGCGATTATCGGCGCAACGGGCGATCTTGCGCCGGCCGACCGCCGCATTTACAGCATTCGCGACGTGACGGCAACGGTGGAATCGCTCGATCTGATCACCGCGTCGATTTTGTCCAAAAAAATGGCGGCGGGGCTGAACGGGCTTGTCATGGATGTCAAATTCGGCACAGGCGCGTTTATGCGCGATTACGACGATGCGAAAGCGCTGGCCGACAGCATCGTGCAGGTCGCCAATGGTGGCGGTCTGCCCTGCGTGGCGCTTTTGACCGATATGAACCAGACGCTGGGCGAAACCGCCGGAAACGCCGTCGAGGTGATGGAGGCCGTGCATTTCCTGACCGGAAAACGGCAGAACCCGCGCCTGTTTGAAGTGACGGTGGCGCTTTGCGCCGAGCTTCTTGTCCTCGGCAAGCTGGCCAGAGATAACGATGTCGCGCGCGGCATGATCGAAACCGTGCTGGCCAACGGCGCGGCGGCAGAGCATTTCGCAAAAATGGTCACGGTACTGGGCGGGTCGGCGGATTTCACGGAAGCACCGGAAAAATATCTGAAAGCCGCCCCCGTTATCCGCGAATTTCATCCGGAAACGGCAGGCATTCTTTCCGCTGTGGATGCGCGCAAAATCGGTCTGGCGATTGTGGCGATGGGCGGCGGACGCACGCGCCCGCAGGACGGCGTTGATCACAGCGTCGGGCTGACGGAGATTGCGCAGATCGGCGATGCAATCGGCAAAAACGCGCGGCCGCTTTGCATCATTCACGCCGCCTCGGAGGAGGACTGGCAAAAAGCCGCCGCCGCCCTGACAGAAACCGTAACAATCACCGAAACCGCCAATCCGTCCGAGACCGGAATCGTCCGCGAAAAAATCGCGGCGTAAGAGGGGGAGAGCACTGCGCTGTCGGGATTTCCTCGGCATCAATCGAATAGCGTGTTTTCCGGTTTGGAAGTTTGAGAATTATGGGTTTTATCTGACACGACCAATCAGGGTATTTATAAAAAGCGGGACACGATACAATTAATTCTCTCGAAACCGTAACAGGAGCCGGATTGACACAAACGGCGCAAAGTTTAATTCTTAAGATGAATTATATAATGAGTTGGAGAAATGACATTTGTATCCCCAGACTTTCAAAAAATGTATTGTGTCCCGCTTTTTCCAAAGGATGTATAACAACGAAAAGGATACTGTGGAAAGAAGCAAAATCCGAGAAGCTATGAAATACTTTAATTGTGACGGAAAAGGAAGGTATGATCAAAAAAAATTCTTAAAGAAAAAGATATTGTGCGCCAGTGTTTGGTCGCAGCGCT
>SKHU01000216.1 GCA_007116755.1 Alphaproteobacteria bacterium | reverse complement strand
TAGTGAAATTCCGAAGACAAGAACAATCACTACAAAATACGGTAGCTACAAGCTAAAGCATATAGCAGAAGAGCTCAGTTTTACTTACCCAGATGGAGAAGTATCAGAACCTAAATATGTATGTTCAGGCAGCCTAATCTCTGCAGCAATACACTTAGGCTTTAAATTTAAAGAGGACACAGCACCACACAGTATAAATTTTAATATGCAACAACGTTCCATTGAATACTTGGATCGCAAAATTAGACCTAGCAGGTACGCCGCATAAGACAAAATATATATTTTAAACTTCAAGGAGGCGGCTGATTGGCCGCCTCCAGCATAATAAACATTATTTTTTAGCAGCCTTCTCTTCCGCAGGGAAAAAGCAGAACACAATACATTTTTTTGCGGTAAAGGACAGCGCGAAATGAGAAATCAGTAATGCTGCGGCAGCAGGACGGTGACGGTTGTGCCTTCGCCGATTTTGCTTTTGATACTCAGGCGACCGTTATGCATTTCCACCAGCTCTTTCGTGATGGCAAGGCCGAGGCCGGAGCCTTCATGGTCGCGCGTCATGGCGCTGCTGACCTGTTCAAACGGCAGGGTGACGAGTTCGATTTTTTCTTCGGGAATGCCGAAACCCGTATCGCGTACCGAGATCATCACCAGCTCCTCCCCCTGACGGCAGGAAATTTCAACCTCGCCGCCGTCGGCGGTGAATTTCACGGCGTTGGAGAGCAGATTCAGCATAATCTGCATCACGGCGCGGCGGTCGGCATGGACGGTGATATTCTCCGGCACGTTTTCGGCGATCAGGCGGATATTGCCGTCATTGGCGCGGGTTTCCACCATATGCACGGCCAGCTGCACCAGCTTGGAGAGGTTGAAATCCTCTTTTTCCAGCTCGTATTTGCCGACCTCGATTTTCGACATATCAAGAATATCATTGATCAGGTTTAAAAGGTGCTCGCCGCTTTCGCGGATGCCGCTGATATAATCAAGATAACGGTCATTGCCCAGCGGGCCCAAAAGCTGCTGCTGCATCATTTGTGAAAAGCCGATCACCGCATTCAGCGGCGTGCGCAGCTCGTGGCTCATATTGGCCAGAAAGCGGGTTTTCGACGCATAGGCGGTTTCCGCCGCCTCTTTGGCTTCGTTCAGGGCGCGCTCGTGGCATTTGCGCTCGGTAATATCCTGCATAATGCCGAACAGCGCCTTGACCTTGCCGCTTTTCTCGTCGGTCTTGCAGCGGCCTTCGCAATGGATATAGCGCACATCGCCCGTCCCGCCCGGAGAAATACGGAATTCCAGCACGCAATCCTTCCCCTCGCGGATCGAGCGGCGGAAGGCTTTCAAAATCGCCTGCGCATCTTCGGCAGGCATCAGCGTTTTGATATTTTCAAGGCTGGGTTCGAATTCGCCGCGCTTTACGCCGAAAATCTCGTACAAATTGTCCGACCAGTCGATATGGCTGTCCTTCACCACCCAGTACCAATGCCCCATGCGGCCGATTTTCTGTGCTTCGCACAGCTGCTGTTCCTGCTGGCGCAGCTCGGCCTCGTGCTGTTTGCGGTCGGTGATGTCACTGCCGATAATATAGATATGGCCGCCGACAGCTTTCTGAATCCATTCGATCCAGCGCCAGCCGCGATCCTTGCAGCGTGCGCGCGCCTGAAAATCGACGCGTTTTTCCTCCGTATCCGGCACAGCGGTCAGCTTGTTCATCTCCACACAGACATATTCGCGGTCTTCGGGATGAATCAGGTCGATAAACGGAATCTGCCTCAGATCGTCATCGGTATAGCCCAGCACACGGTTGAAAGCAAAATTGACGCGCACAAAAGACCCGTCGCGGCGGTACACGGCCAGAAGATCGTTGGACAGGTTCAGGAAATGCCGCAGCTCGCCGTCATCCTGTGAAATATGCCCCAGACGCGGCACGGACAGGCTGGCGGTTTCCCGCATCAGTTTCTGCTGCATCTGGCGGCTGACACGTTTGCGCGAAACAAAACGGCTGGCGATATTTGCCAGTTCCAGCGCCGTGGTTTCATATCCGGCCAGCTCGGCGGGATCATGCATCAGCGCCGATTCCGTGCGGCTGTCGGGATCAACCCAGAAAACGATATAACGCCGCCCGTCGGGCAGGCCGATATTGTCGATACGGCTTTTCACCACCAGCGGGTCGCGGCCTTTGCGCTGCAATGCGGTTTCATAAAAACCGGATTGAATGTCGGTGATACTGACGGGAACGGGATAGTCGCCGGAGACGACGCGCAGAATCTGGTCAATCGGGCGGGACAGCACTTCCGAAGTGTTCGAACCAACATGCCAGCTCAGCGCCGGACTTGCGAAAACGACCTCGCCGCCTTCATCAACAACACAGCGCATCATTTCCGCATGTGCTGTACCTGTCGTACCCGGCGTATCGTGCTGCAAACCCATCGGTTCAGATCCCGTAAATTCTACCCAAATATTCTTCCCCTGATATTCCGGATTATGACAGAATTTAAAGCATCTGGCCAGTTTTTTCTGCAAAACCGCCTTCAACCAGCGCTGTCAGCGCATCCAGCACATCTTCGGCGTTTTTTCCCGATGCACGGATGGTGATTTCCGCCCCTTGACTCGCCGACAGGGTCAGCAGCGACAGCACGGAAATGCCGTCGGCCTTTACGCCGTCTTTTTCCACCGTCACAGAGGTATCGGGAAAGCCGCGCACGGTTTCCGCAAACAGCGCAGCGCACCGCGCATGCAGGCCTTTTTCATTGATGATGGTCAGGGTTTTTGTCAGCGGCGGCATCGCGTCAGCCGGCTTCGTCCAAAAGGGCAGAGGCCGCATGAATATATTTGCGTCCGGCATCCTGCGCCTTGCGGGCAATATCTTTCAGACTGTGGCCGCTTTGTCCGCGCACGGTCAAAAGTTCGATCAGCAGCGGCAGGTTGATGCCCGTCAGCGCTTCGACATTTTCATTCTGCGCCACAGAAATGGCGATATTCGACGGCGTACCGCCGAACAGATCGGTCAACACAATCACGCCCTTGCCGCGATCGGCTTTTTTGACTTTTTTCAAAAGTTCCTGCCGTTTTTCCTCAATATTGTCATCGACGGCGATACAGACGGTTTCAACCGCCTCCTGCGCACCTGAAATCTGTTCAGCGACGCGCAGGAACTCTTCCGCCAGTTTTCCGTGTGTGATGATGACAAGGCCGATCATGGTGTTTTTCCGTCCTTTTTTATGCATTATTCTGCGATAGCGGCATCTTACAGCCTTTATTTGTGTATTTGCAAGCTTGAAAAAACGGGGGAATCATATAATGTATTGGCAAATGTAACCTATAGACGGGCAGGGGCGGCCATGACAAAGACCAAAACCGGCACCAAAGACAGTAAAAGGAGGAAAACGGCCTTGAAATCTGTTGCGAAAAAAACGCCAAAGACGAAACAGGCGGCAATTCCCGCAGAACAGCTGCTGCAATTCTACAAAGATATGCTGCTGATCCGCCGTTTCGAGGAAAAATCCGGCCAGCTTTACGGGATGGGACTGATCGGCGGGTTCTGCCATCTTTACATCGGGCAGGAGGCTGTCGTCACCGGCATTCAGGCGGCGCTGACCGATATCGATACCGTCATCACCGCCTATCGTGACCACGGCCATATGCTGGCCTGCGGTATGGATCCCAAAGGCGTGATGGCCGAGCTGACCGGTCGAGCCGACGGGTATTCCAAAGGCAAAGGCGGGTCGATGCATATGTTCAGCCGCGATAAAAAATTCTACGGCGGCCACGGCATTGTCGGCGCAACCGCGCCGCTGGGCACAGGGCTGGCCTTTGCGCATAAATACCGCGAAGACGGCGGCATCACCGCCTGTTATTACGGCGACGGTGCGGCCAATCAGGGGCAGGTCTATGAATCCTATAATATGGCGGCATTGTGGAAGCTGCCGGTTCTTTACGTGATCGAAAACAACAAATACGCGATGGGCACCAGTCAGGAACGCTCCGCCGCAGGCGAGTTGTACAAGCGCGGCGAGGGCTGGGGCATTCCGGGCAAGAAAATCGACGGGATGGATGTCACCGTCGTTTACCGCGAGGCGCAGGAAGCGGTCGATTTCGTGCGCGGCGGCGGCGGACCGTTTATTCTGGAGGTCGAAACCTACCGCTATCGCGGCCACTCCATGTCCGATCCGGCCAAATACCGCACGAAGGAGGAGGTGCAATCCGTCCGCGACGAGCGCGACCCGATCCAGACCGTACGCAATATGCTGGTTGCCGATAAAACCTATTCCGAAGACGATCTGAAAGAGGTCGAAAAAGAGATCAAACAAATCGTGGGCGAGGCGGCGGAATTCGCCCAGCAAAGCCCCGAACCCGACCCGTCGGAACTGTGGACGGATATCGTTTTGTAATTTTTAAAAGAATGGAAGAGCAAAGCCATGACCATTGAAATTCTCATGCCCGCCCTGTCGCCGACGATGACGGACGGCAAACTCGCCAAATGGCACGTCGCCGAAGGCGACACAGTCGCCGCAGGCGATGTTTTGGCAGAAATCGAAACCGACAAGGCGACGATGGAAGTCGAAGCCGTTGATGAAGGTACAATCGGCAAAATTCTCATTCCCGAAGGCACGGAAAACGTTGCCGTCAATGCGCCGATTGCCGTGCTGCTGGAAGAGGGCGAAAGCGACAGCGACATAAAAGCGGAGTCTTCTGCCGCTGCGCCGCAAAAAGAAGAAAAAGAAGCAAAAGAGGAAAAGCCGGAAGACAAGGCGGAAGAAACAGATGTGCGTCCGCAAGCCCCCGCTGCGGCCGCTGCTCCGGCAAGTGACGAGGATAAATTCTTTGCCGAAACCGTGACCCAGACCGTGCGCGAAGCGCTGCGCGATGGCATGGCCGAGGAAATGCGCCGCGACAAGGACGTATTTGTGATGGGCGAGGAAGTCGCCGAATATCAGGGCGCGTATAAGGTCACGCAAGGGCTTTTGCAGGAATTTGGCGAAAAGCGCGTGATTGACACGCCGATTACCGAGATGGGCTTTGCCGGTGTCGGCACGGGCGCGGCCTATGCGGGTCTGAAACCCGTTGTCGAATTTATGACGATGAATTTTGCCATGCAGGCCATTGACCATATCATCAACTCCGCCGCAAAAACGCTGTATATGGCGGGCGGGCAGCTTGGCTGTCCGATCGTTTTCCGCGGCCCGAACGGCGCGGCGGCGCGCGTCGGTGCGCAGCATTCGCAATGTTTTGCAAGCTGGTATGCGCATGTGCCCGGTCTGAAAGTGGTTGCGCCCTATTCCGCCGCCGATGCGAAAGGGCTGATCAAAGCCGCGATCCGCGACCCGAACCCTGTTGTGGTGCTGGAAAACGAGATCATGTACGGCAAAAGCTTTGACGTTCCCGTTTCGGAAGATTACGTGATTCCGATCGGCAAGGCGAAAATTGAACGCGCGGGCACGGATGTGACGCTGGTGTCGTTCTCGATTTCCGTCGGTCGCGCGCTGGAGGCCGCTGATGCGCTGGCCGAACAGGGCATTTCCGCCGAGGTCATCAATCTGCGCAGCCTGCGCCCGCTGGATACGGAGACCGTATTGAACAGCGTCCGCAAAACCAACCGTCTTGTCACGGTGGAGGAAGGCTGGCCTGTGGCGGGAATCGGCGCTGAATTTTCTGCCGTGCTGATGGAAAACGGTTTCGACGATCTTGACGCGCCGGTGCTGCGCGTCCACGGCGCGGATGTGCCGATGCCTTACGCCGATAATCTGGAACGTCTGGCGCTGCCGCAAATTGAAGATGTCATCAACGCTGCAAAAAAGGTGTGTTATGCCGGTTAAAATTCTGATGCCCGCGCTGTCGCCGACCATGACCGACGGCAAACTGGCCAAATGGCTGAAATCCGAAGGCGATACGGTCGCCGCAGGCGATGTGATCGCCGAGATTGAAACCGATAAGGCGACAATGGAGGTCGAAGCCGTTGATGAAGGCGTGCTGGCGAAAATCCTTGTTCCCGAAGGCACGGAAAACGTGCCCGTCAACGACATGATAGCCGTGCTGCTGGAAGAAGACGAGGACGAATCCGCGCTGGACGAATTTATCGCCGGCGGCAATGACAATGCCGCCCCCGCCGAAAAAGACGCAAAACCGGCGAAAAAAGAAGAGAAAAAAGAAGAAAAAACAGAGGTAAAAACGGAACAAAAACTGCAACAGGCACAGCAGGCGCAAAGCACCTCGCAAGCCGGCGGTCGCATTCTCGCCAGTCCGCTGGCACGGCGTCTGGCGGCGCAGGCCGGGCTTGATCTTGCTGCCGTCAAAGGCAGCGGGCCGAACGGCCGCATCGTCAAAGCCGATATTGAAGCCGCGCAAAAATCAGGTGCAACCGC
>SKHU01000022.1 GCA_007116755.1 Alphaproteobacteria bacterium | reverse complement strand
GCGTTCGGCGAGAAAATCGCCTTCACCCCGCAGCAGGTTGCACGGGTTTTTGATGCGGCGCAAAAACTCGGCCTGCCGGTCAAGCTGCATGCCGACCAGCTTTCCGATCAGGGCGGCGGCGCTTTGGCGGCGGATTATGCTGCACTCTCCGCCGATCATATCGAATATACGAATGAAGAAGGCATTAAAAAAATGGCGGCCGCAGGAACGGTGGCGGTGCTGCTGCCCGGCGCGTTTTATTTCCTGAAGGAAACAAAAAAACCGCCCGTGGATTTGCTGCGTAAACACGGCGTGGATATTGCGCTGGCGACGGATTGCAATCCGGGTTCCTCCCCCGTCACCTCGGCGCTTTTGATGCTGAATATGGGCTGCACGTTTTTCGGGCTGACCCCCGCCGAAGCGCTGGCAGGGATGACGCGCAACGCGGCCAGGGCGCTGGGAATTGAAAAACAATGCGGCACGCTGGAGGCGGGAAAATCAGCCGATTTCGCAGTCTGGGACATCACCTGCCCTGCGGAGCTGAGTTATCATATCGGCTTTAACCCCGTGCAAGAGGTTGTACATTGCGGGAAAACTCTTCCGTTGCAAAATCAATAAGCGCGGCCAGCGCATCTTTTAAAACTGCGGCGAGTTTTTCGGCCTTCTCCGGCGCGTAGTGATACGGCCAGACTTCCTGCTGCATATAGTTTTTCCATGTCAGTTCCATCTGCAGCGCATGGATATTCTGCGCAGGCTTGCCGTAATTGCGCGTGATATAGCCGCCGATAAAACGCTCGTTCAGCACCGTGGAAAAGCCTTTATTTTCCAGCGCGGCATAGAAACACTGCTCCAGCGCTGCGGCGCAGCTTTCCCCGTTGACCGTGCCGAGATTAAGATCGGGCAGCACGCCGTCAAACAACCGCGGCACGGTCGAGGCAATGGAATGGCCGTCATAAAGAAGGGCAATGCCGAATTCGCGGCGCATACGCGCCAACTCGCCCTGCAGCGCGTCGTGATAGGGATGCCAATAGGCGGTCACGCGATTGGCTTTTTCGATCGGATCGGGTTCTTCCCCGTCCTGATAGAGTTTGTCACCTTCAAATGTGTCCAGCGGCACAAGCCCCGTTTTCAACTTACCCGGATAGAGTTCCGTATCATCAGGCGCACGGTTGAGATCGACAACATAGCGCGAATGCGTCGCGGTCAGCAGCGATGCGCCGAGTTCCTCATGCATGTCGTAATAGATTTTCTCCTGATGCCAGTCGGTATCGGGCAGTTTCAGCGCCGCTTCGGTCATGCGGCGTTTGATATCGGCCGGAACAAAGGTTCCCGCATGCGGCACGGAGATCAGCAGCGGCACGCGTCCCTGATAGAGTTGATGGGTTTTCATGCTGTCCTCTTCTCTTTCCTGATCGTAAAAACACACGCTCTCCCTGTTTGGCCGGTCAGGATGTCGGGCGCATCGCACGTGTCCGGTATGTCATAAAAATCGCGCGGCACGGCCGGCCTCCTTCAAAATCGTTTCTTCAACTTAGCACGAAGATTCGTTGTGCGTTAAGTTTTACATCTACAAGATTCCCGTCAGGGAATTAAGTATCGTGTTCCTCGGTTTCTTCCGAGAGCGCTTCCCAAAAAAATTTTGCTAGAATCCGAATATCATTCCACTTTGGATCGTTATAAACTTTATCAGCATCACATAGATAATCTATTGAATTAGCATACTGGTTCATCGCATCTCTTAACTCTCTACCAAGCATCCTTTGTTTATCGGTGATAGGGACATTTACAGAATCAAGAAAATCATCGTAAATGAAGTCATCAAAAAGCGTACAGTAAACTTCTTCCGGTGAAGAAATTTCCTCTCCCACACCAAACCATGCAGATTTTTGATAGCTCTCATCCGCAATCTCACGCACCGCGCCCATAACAGCTTTTTTCCAAGAGTTTGTATCCATCATACTCTACTTACCTCAAAACTTAAATTGTTTAAAAGGGATGTGAGCTGCCGCGGAAAAAAGCGGGACACAATACATTTTTTTGAGGAGGCATGGGGGGCAAATCTCATTTTTCCAACGCATCGTATAATTCATCTTAAGAATTAAACATTGCTCCATTGGTGTCAATCCGGCTCCTGTTTCGGTTGATGTAGAAAATTAATTGTATCGTCTCCCGCTTTTTCCTGTACCTTGTTTGCCTTTGCTATCCAGTTTCTTAACCGCTTCTCTACTTCCGATATTTGCTTTGCGGTTAGGTGGTTAGTAGCCACATGTTCTCCAAAACTTGTCTTGCTAATGCGATACCAAAAGTAGGAGTCTTGATAATTTCGCTCCACACCCAATCCTCTCTCATACATCATACCAAGTTGGAATTGCGCACGTTTATGCCCATCCTTGGATGCTTTGTGATACCATTTTGCAGCTGCTACATAGTTTTTCTCCACCCCATCTCCCCAATAATACATTTGTCCTATCTTAAATTTTTTAGCAGCTGTGTCTGCAGTTTTTAGGAGGTTGTCCAGTTTACCCCTCTCAACTCTGCGTGTTGCTTCAAAATAGGTTTTCACGAGCTTACTGTCGTCACTAGTCCATCCATTTTCCTTCGACACCCTATCTGGGGCAAGACGTAACTCAAAATTTTCCCGAACAGCATCTTTTCTCAGTTGATTTAGTTGAATATAAGAGCAGTGGGCAGCAGCATCATGGAGAACAGAATAAATCGCATCGTGCATATTCCTCATAAGCACTTCTTCGGTGCTACCTAGGTAAGGCTGCTGCGCTTTATCACACAGCGAATATAAATCTTCAACAACGTATGTCTCATCTGAAGGATATTCGCGATGCAGCGAACCAAACCGGATTTTATCTGGCCAGTCACGAAGAGCCTTGCGGAATAGAGACTCGAAATCTTTTTTTGTTAATGATTTCCTATTTTTCATTTTCTAATCCTTCCGTCAGGCAAAATCCGGGCAAAATCCGGGGACACAATACTTATTTCCTCCGTTTAATCTTACAACCTTTATAAGAGTTCACCATCGCGCCGCTTGTGTCAATTCGGCTTTTTGTTTTCACATTTGAACAGGTATGCCGTCTCCGGAGTTATTCCCGATTTCCTTGCTTGCGCCGGAATGCGCGTCCGTCTTATAGCAAGATGCCCGCATGGTGCGGGGATGATAATTTATTTGTTTATTTATTCAACCGACGATCATATCAGGCGTAATCCAGCACGGGGGCGAGCCATTTTTCTGCTTCTTCCACGGAAATGCCGCGCCGCCGCGCGTAATCTTCCACCTGATCGCGGTCGATCTTGCCGACACCGAAATACCGCGCTTTCGGATGGGCAAAATAAAATCCGCTGACCGAGGAGGCCGGCCACATGGCCAGATTTTCCGTCAGGCGGATGCCGGTTTTTTTCTCGACATCCATCAACTCCCACAATGTCAGTTTCTGCGTATGGTCAGGATTGGCGGGATAGCCGGGCGCGGGGCGGATGCCGCGATATTCCTCGCGGATCAGCGCGGCATTGTCCAGCGTTTCATTCGATGTATATCCCCAGATCTCGCGGCGGATTTGCGCGTGCAGATATTCGGCAAAAGCTTCGGCAAAACGGTCGGCCAGCGCTTTGGCCATCATCACGCGGTAATCGTCATATTCGGCCTCGAATTCCTCGACCAGTGCGCTCAGCCCTGCGGCGGAGGTCACGGCAAAGGCGCCGATATAATCGGGCACGCCGCTATCCGCCGGTGCGATATAATCGGCAAGACACATATTTTCGCGCCCGCCCAGTTTCGGCCCCTGCTGGCGCAGCCCGTACAGCCGCGCACGTTCTTTTTTCCGTGTTTCATCGGTATAGATGACAATATCGTCTATCTCGCTCGCCGCGGGAAAGATTCCGGCAATGCCGTGCGCCTTCAGCCGGTCGTCGGCGATAAATTTTTCGATCATATCCTCCGCATCGGCCAGCAGCGTGCGCGCTTCGCGCCCCTGTTTGTCGTCGTCGAGAATCTTCGGATAACGCATCCGAAGCCCCCATGTATAAAAGAACGGCGTCCAGTCGATATAATCTTTCAGCACCGCAAAAGATATGTCGGAAAATTCGTGAATGCCCGGCTGTTGCGGCGGATCGGGCGTATAGGTTGTGAAATCGGTACGCATGCGGTTCTGCCGCGCCTCGTCGATGGAAATCAGGGTTTTGGTCTGCGTCTTTTTCTTGTAGCGTTCGCGGGCGGCTTCGTATTTCGCCTCCACCCCTTCCATGAACACGTCCCGCTGCGTCTTGCTGAGCAGCGCCCCGACCACGCCGACGGCGCGCGACGCATCGGGCACATAAACAACAGGCTGATCGTAATGCGGCGCGATTTTGACCGCCGTATGCATTTCCGAGGTCGTCGCCCCGCCGATCAGCAGCGGCAGCGCAAACCCCTGACGCTGCATTTCCTCAGCGACATGCGTCATCTCGTCCAGCGAGGGCGTAATCAGACCCGACAAGCCGATAATATCCGCCTTTTCCTCTTTCGCGGTGCGCAGGATTTTCTCGGCCGGTACCATCACACCCAGATCAACAACCTCATAGCCGTTGCATTGCAACACGATGCCGACAATATTCTTGCCGATGTCATGGACATCGCCTTTGACCGTGGCCATGATGATTTTTCCGGCGCTTTGCCGTGCGGTTTTGTCCTGTTCCTTTTCTTTCTCCATATAAGGCAGCAGCCATGCGACGGCTTTTTTCATGACCCGCGCGGATTTCACCACCTGCGGCAAAAACATTTTTCCCGCGCCGAACAGATCACCGACGATGTTCATGCCGTCCATCAGCGGCCCTTCGATCACATCCAGCGCACGGTCTGATTTTTTATAGGCTTCCTCCGTATCCTGGTCGATATAATCGGTGATGCCTTTGATCAGCGCATATTCCAGCCGCTTTTCCACCGACAGGCTGCGCCAGAGCGTGTCCTCCTTTTTCTCCGTGCCTTTACCGTCGCCCTTGTATTTATCCGCGATTTCCAAAAGCCGGTCAGTCGCATCAGGGCGGCGGTTCAACACCACATCGCCGACGCAGGCTTTCAGCTCTTCAGGGATGTCGTCATAAACGGCCAGCTGCCCCGCATTGACGATGCCCATATCCATCCCCGCATTGATCGCATGGAACAGAAACACGGCATGGATCGCCTCGCGCACCGGATCATTGCCGCGAAACGAGAAGGACACGTTCGACACGCCGCCGGAAACCAGCGTATGCGGCAGTTCCTTTTTGATAAAGCGCACCGCCTCGATAAAATCGATGCCGTAGCTGTTATGTTCTTCAATCCCCGTGGCAACGGCAAAAATATTCGGATCAAAAATAATATCCTCGGGCGGAAAGCCCACACGCTTTGTCAAAATATCATAGGCGCGTTTGCATATCTCCCTGCGCCGTGCCAGCGTATCGGCCTGCCCGTCTTCGTCAAAGGCCATCACGACAACGGCCGCGCCGTATTTTTTTGCCAGCTCCGCATGGCGGATAAACTCGCCCTCGCCCTCTTTCATGCTGATGGAATTGATGACACATTTGCCCTGCACGCATTTCAGCCCCGCTTCGATGACCTCCCATTTCGAGGAATCGATCATCACCGGCACACGCGCAATATCGGGTTCGCCCGCAATCAGATTCAGGAACGTCACCATCGCCTGTTTGGAATCGATCAGCCCCTCATCCATATTGACATCGATGATCTGTGCGCCGTTTTCCACCTGATCCCGCGCCACCGACAGCGCCGCGTCAAAATCGCCCGATTTGATCAGCTTTCTGAATTTTGCCGATCCGGTGACATTGGTGCGTTCGCCGACATTGACGAACAGGCTGTCTTTTTTGATCGTCAGCGGCTCCAGCCCCGACAGGCGGCAGGCTTTTTCGATCTCCGGAATTTTGCGCGGCGCATGTTTTTCCGCAATTCCCGCAAAGGCGCGGATATGATCAGGCTCTGTGCCGCAACAGCCGCCGATGACGTTTAAAAATCCTTTCTCCGCCCATTCGGCCATTTCCGCGGCCATTTCCTCCGGCGTTTCGTCATAGCCGCCGAACGCATTCGGCAGTCCCGCATTCGGATAGGCAGCAACGTAACAATCGGCAATACGCGACAGCTCGGCAACATATTGCCGCAGCTCTTTCGGCCCCAATGCGCAATTCAGCCCGATGGCCAGCGGCTTGGCATGGCGTACGGCATTCCAGAACGCCTCCGTTGTCTGTCCCGACAGCGTACGCCCCGACGCATCGGTGATCGTGCCGGAAATCATCAGCGGAATATCGCGGTTTTTCTGTTCGCAATAGGTTTTGAACGCAAAAATAGCGGCTTTGGCATTGAGCGTATCGAAAATCGTTTCGATCAGAATCAGATCGCTGCCGCCTTCGATCAGCCCGTCGATCGCCTCCAGATAGGCTTC
>SKHU01000199.1 GCA_007116755.1 Alphaproteobacteria bacterium | reverse complement strand
TCGCGGTTGGCGTTCAGCGCCTCCTGACTCATCGCCTTGAAGCTGTCGCCCATTTTTTCCTGCATCTGCTCGACGAATTTCTGTTTTTCCTCTGCCAGACGCGCATGATGTTCTTCCGCCAGTTGCAGCTTGGTGCGGAGTTCGACGATTTCCTCGCCCGAAAGCCGTTTGCGAAACACCAGCCACAGCCCTCCCGCCCCGATCACCGCACCGCACACAAACAGCAATATCTCTGTCAGCATCCTACATGTCCTTCCTTAATGTATAACCTTATTCTAGCGTGAAAGACCCCGCCCCGCATAGGTGTTTTTCCGTGATATTTTTTCAAGGTGTGCGCATATTTTTGCTGAAAAACGTCCAGATCTCATCTGTTGCATCAAAATCGCGATAAGTCCGGCCCGGTCCGGCAATTTTCTCCGGCAAAAAGTTTCTGCCGCCCGGCCAGTGATGCCCCAACCCCGCCACGGATGTAAAAATAACTTGCGTTCCGCCCTTACAGTTTTGATAGAGAATTGTTTTGACCTCTACCGGGCTTTCCGCATCTGAAGCCGTATCGGCACAGCCGAGCGCCGTCACCCATTTGTCAACAGACACCTGCACGGGAGGCTTGGGAATCTGCTCTGCCGCAGATTTAAAAGGCAAAACGGGAACGCCTCCCTGAAGCGGGTTGAGAGGGTCTGCCGTTCCGGTGATATAATATACCGAAACCGGAAAACGCATATCCGGCGGGGATTCACCCCAATAAGCACCGGAAACCGGCGCAATTGCGGCAATCCGGTTTTGCAGTTCCACCCCTGCGTGAAAAGCCATCGATGCGCCGTTTGAAAAACCGGAGACAAAAATTCTTGCGTCGTCCACAGTAAAACGTGCCGCCAGATCATCCAGAACTGTATTCAAAAACCCGACATCATCCGGCAGGCTATCGCTGTGCCGGTGAAAACGCCCTGATCCGTCATTCCACAATTGCGGATTTCCTGCCAAACGGCTGCGGCGATTCGGATTGCGCGGCAAGGCCTCTGGAAATACCGCGATAAACCCTTTCTGCTCCGCCTTGCCTATCCACCCTGTTTCCCGTGCTGCGGCACGTCCTGTTCCGCCGCCGCCGTGCAACATCATCACCACAGGCCATGCGCGGCTGTCATCGTAACGTGACGGCAAATAGGCCAGATATGACCTGTTTATTCCGTCATGGGCAAGAGAAACCCTAACGGTTTCCGAAACGGCAATTTTCCGGTCATCCGCCCGGACAAGATCAGCAGAAGAAAGACATAGCACTCCGACAAACACCGAGAAAAGCAAGGCAAAACATCGAGGCGTTTTGAGCATAATTTCAATCCTTCAGATAACGCATCACGACATCGGCTGCGGCCGAGGAGGGCGACGGGCCGGAAAAATGCAGCCGCATATCTGCAAATGCGTCTTTCTGGGCTTTGGCTGCGGCGGGATCGGTCAGGATTTTCAGCATTTCCACCGCTAGTTTTTCCGCCGTGCAATTTTCCAGCAGCAATTCAGGCACCGCGCTACGCCCCAGAATAATATTCGGCAGGCTGACATAGGGTGTTTTGATCATTTTTTTTGCCAGAAACGCATTCAGAGCGTTCATACGGTAACCGATCACGCAGGGCGTACCGACAGCCGCAAGTTCCAGCGCCACGGTTCCCGATGTCGCCAGCGCCGCATCGGCAGCGGCAAATGCATCGTATTTTTCTTCCGCAGTCACTGTCACATTCAGCCCCTGAAATCCGCTTTCAACCGTTTCCCGTAAATGCGGCAATGTGGCCGCAGTAAACGCAATCTCCGGCACCGCCGCACGAATTTTGACCAAAGACTCCCGAAAAGCGGGCAGCATCCGTTTCAGTTCAGACATGCGGCTGCCGGGCAGAACGCAGACCAGATTTTTCTCCGGCGCAATCCCGTGCCGTGCGCGGAACGCCGCGCCGTCTGCCGCCTTCAGCCCACGGTTTTCCATGACCGGATGGCCGACGAATGTGCAGGCCAGCCCTTCTTTTTCAAAGTAGGGCGGCTCGAACGGCAACAGCGCCAGCAGATGATTGAGAAAACGCGCCACCTTCTTCGCCCTCTCCGGCCGCCACGCCCAGACGCTGGGTGCGACATAATGGATCAGCGGCGCTTTTATCCGTCCGCGGCGCTTGACGGATTTCAGCACGCGGAAGCAAAAATCGGGGGAATCGATCGTAATGACGACATCGGGCTGTTTCTCCTCGATATCGCGGACGGTTTTACGCATGCGGGACAAAAGATCGGGGATGCGCGGCAGCACCTCCGCCACGCCCATCACCGAGAGCGTTTCCATCGGAAACAGGGAACGCAGCCCCTCCTCCGCCATTTCCGCACCGCCGATCCCGGAGAAACGCACTGCGCCGCCGGTTTTGTCGCGCAGTTTTTTCATCAGTCGCGCACCGAGAATATCGCCGGAGGCCTCACCGGCAATCATATAGATATGATGATGTGGCGATTGCTGTGACAATGTCACGCCTGAAATTCCTTCAAATCCTTTTCGGCAACGCCGTAAACAAACATGCCGACCTTATCCGCCGCTTTCAATGCGGTTTTGCGCTCCAGAAAAATTGCGCCGCCGGCCTCCACCGCGATACCGGCAAAACCCGCATCACGTGCCGTTTCCACCGTCGCAAGTCCGATTGCCGGCAGATCAATCCGCCTGTCCTGCTGCGGTTTGGCGCGTTTGACCAGTACGGGCAAAAGCCCCGCGCGGCGCAATGCCGTGCAACGTTTCATCAACTCGTCCGTGCCCTCAATCGCCTCAAGCCCCAGCACAAGCCCTTCCTGCAAGACGACGGACTGGCCGACATCGGCCTCGCCGAGAAGTCCGGCAATATTCCAGCCCTTGACAATATCGCGCTTGTGCCGCGCATGCGGGCCTTTTTTGGTCAAAAGCCCCTGCGGCATCAACAGGTCTTCCGCCGCCTCATGTGCGCCGATTACGTTGAACCCTTCTTCCGCAAGTTCTTTGGACACGGTGCGCAGCAAACCATCATCGCCGAGAATTTCCGCACCGTATTTGGCAAAAAACTGCATACCGCGCGCATCGGGACGGATTTCCTGCAAGGACGGGCGGCGCAGACTGCCCGCCATAACAATATCCGTCACGCCTTCATTGTGCAGAATCTCAAAAGCCTGACCGACCGCGCCGAGCCGCACCCATTCATGCGGCTGATCCTCGACCAGATCGGGGGGGGTAAAGCCCTGTATAGCCAGAATAAAAAACGGCTTTTTGTTTTTAATGCAACTGTCCAGAACCGCATAGGGCAGACCGCCGCCGCCGGCGATAATACCCAGACGCGGCTGTTTTTTTGCCGAAGCGGCTTTGCTTTTTTGTTTCTCGGGCATTGTTCCCCCATATTCGGTGTTTTAGCGTTTGAGCGTTTTAGCGCGGCAAACACAGCGCGCGGTTTTCACGGCTTTGAATAAAATTCACCATCGTCATGACAAAATCATCATTGGCATTTTCCTGCGCCACCGCCGCAATGCGCTCGGCCAGCGTACCGTTGCCCTTGAACAACTCGCGAAACGCCTTCAGCAAAAGCGTGATCTGATCCTTGTCAAAACCGCGGCGTTCCAGACCGACATAGTTCAGACCCGCGAGATAGGCGCGGTCGCCCTTGACCAGCCCGTAGGGAATAACGTCATGCTCCACCCCCGACATGCCGCCGATGAACGCATAATCGCCGATCCGCACAAACTGGTGTACGGCGGAAAGCCCGCCGAGAATGACGTAATTGCCGATATGCACGTGGCCGGCCAGTGTCGCGTTATTGGCCAGAATGACCTGATTGCCGACAATGCAGTCATGCGCGACATGCGCCCCCATCATAAACAGACAATCGTCACCGATAACGGTTTCGCCCTTGTCTTCCCCCGTTCCGGGATTCATCGTCACATGTTCGCGGATTCTGTTGCGTTTGCCGATTACCAGCTTTGTGTCTTCGCCCTTATATTTCAAATCCTGCGGCGCATGGCCGATAGAGGCAAAAGGATAAATCACCGTATCCTCGCCGATCTCGGTGTGCCCTTCAACAACGACATGGGATTTGATCTCGACACGGTCGCCGAGCGAAACATTCTCGCCAATGACGCAATAGGGGCCGATTTTTACATCGCTGCCCAGCTTTGCCTCCGGCGCAACAATCGCGGTTTCATGTATGTTTTTATCCGTCATTTACGCCTCTTTTTTTCTGTCATTATTTTTAACAATCATGGCTGTAACCACCGCTTCCGCGCATAACTCGCCTTCCACCGTTGCCTTGCAGGCAAAACGCCAGACCATGCCGCGCGCGCGCTGTTTTTCGACATGGATATGCAGCGCATCTCCGGGAACGACAGGCTTTCTGAATTTGGCATTGTCAATCGCCATAAAATAGACCAGCGTGCCTTCAATCTCTTTGCCGAGATTGTCCACCACCAGAATGGCCGAAGTCTGTGCCATGGCTTCAATAATCAACACGCCCGGCATCACCGGTGCGCCGGGGAAATGCCCTTGAAAAAACTGCTCGTTCATCGTCACGTTTTTTAAGCCGACAGCGCGCTCGCCCTTTTCGATTTCCAGCATCCTGTCCACCAGAAGAAGCGGATAGCGGTGTGGAATCATCTGCATAATGCGTTCGACATCAATCACATAATTCTTGGCCATGCCGGCAACACTCCTTAACTTTCTTTATCCTTGACCGTCACATTTTTTTGTTTTGCCAGCTTTGACAAAGCGGCGACCTGTTTCATAAACTGCCGCATCGGCACGGCAGGCGAGCCCATATAATCGGCGCGTCCCGCAGGAATATCGCGCATCAGCCCCGATTGCGCTGCGATCCGCGCACCGGAACCGATTTTCAAGTGCCCCGCCAGCCCGGCCTGTCCGCCCAGCATGACAAAATCGCCGATTTCACAGCTACCGGAAATACCGACCTGCGCAACGATTACACAATTGCTGCCAATCTGCACATTATGGCCGATCTGCACAAGATTGTCGATCCGCGTTCCCGTACCGATCACCGTATCCGGCCCTGCGCCACGGTCAATCGTCGTATTTGCGCCGATCTCGACATCATCCTCAATAACCACGCGGCCAAGCTGCGGCACGCTGACAAATCCTTCCGCCCCGATTGCAAAGCCGAAGCCGCGCTGACCGATGCAGGCACCGGGGTAAATATGGACGCGATTGCCGATCAGACAATGGCTGAGAACGGCATTGGCACCGATGATACAGTCATCGCCGATCTCCACGGATTCTTCAATGACGGCATTTGCGCCGATCCTGCAATTGCGTCCGATTTTGACATGCGCGCCAATCACGGCACCCGCTGCAATATTGCAGTTTTTTCCCAGAACGGCGGTTTCATCCACAACGGCACCGATACCGCGATCCTCTTTGACCTCTATATGTTCAGGATAAAATTTCTGTGCCGCCAGCGCGTAAGCCTGATACGGATTTTCCGCAACAAGACATACGGTTTTTTCCGGCGCATGCCGCACCATTTCAGGCCGCACAAAACATGCGCCCGCTGCCGTGACTTTAAGCTGATGCAGATATTTTTTATTGTCAAGAAAGCTGACATGCACATCCTGTGCACGGTCGAGCGGTGCCACATCTTCGCAAACGCGATCCGCTACGGTCTCGTCGGACAAAGCCGCACCGGAAACATCTGCAATCTCTGCCAATGTAAACGGCCCGTTATTTTTAAAAAAACGATGATCTGCCATTACCTTAACTCAAAAACCCTAACTGCAGAATAAGGTATATTACCATTTCACCGGCAGTGTTTTCATTTCCTGATTCAGGCGGGCAAGAACCTCATCGGTTATATCCAGCGCACTGGCTGCAATAATAACCGCATGGCTGGCCAGAACAACGTCAATGTTGCGCTGACGGGCGACAACGCGCACGATCTCGCCTGTTTTCTGGCGCAACTCGTTCAGACTGCGCTCCACAGCGATATCCATCTGCCGCTGTTCGGTCTGCGTTGTTCTCTGCGCCTCCATCACCTGACGGTGAAATCCCTGCTGCTTTTCCCGAAAAGCCTCTTCGGGCATGCCTTCCTGCTGTTTGATCAATTCCTGCTGGGATGCGGTCAGCTTCTGCTCCGTCGCCTGCAGACCGCGCTGATATTCCGTGCGTTTTTTATCAATCTGCTCCCGCACATGTTTGGCCGCCGCCGCATTCTGCATAATCATATCCATATCAACAATGCCGATCGTTACGCCGGGTGTTTTTTCAGCCGCTGCCGGAAAAGCTGAACACAGGAAAACCGCCGCTGCAACAACCGCCGCTGCAAAGGCCAGCCGTCTGCGCAAAAAAGAAGAATAACGGGCTGAATGTTTCATCGCCTACCAATCCTTTCACGAATCTTGGTTTTTGTTAAAAGCTCGTTCCGAAACTAAAGCTGAAAACTTCGGTAATGTCAAAAT
>SKHU01000219.1 GCA_007116755.1 Alphaproteobacteria bacterium | reverse complement strand
TTTACCGTGTCGGCGCGATTTTGCAGGATCTCGGCTACTGGATTTTGAATGACGTTATCTGGTGCAAAAGCAATCCGATGCCGAATTTCCGCGGCCGCCGTTTTACCAACGCACATGAAACGATGATCTGGGCGGCAAAATCGAAAGATGCCAAATACTGTTTCAATTACGATGCGATGAAAAGCCTGAATGACGACCTGCAAATGCGCAGCGACTGGACACTGCCGATCTGCAACGGCGGCGAAAGGCTGAAAGACGATGATGGTAAAAAGGCGCATCCGACACAAAAACCGGAATCCCTGCTTTACCGCGTTATTCTGTCTTCGACGGAGCCGGGTGATGTCGTACTCGACCCGTTTTTCGGCACCGGCACGACCGGCGCGGTGGCCAAAAAGCTGGGGCGCGATTATATCGGCATCGAGCGCGAAGACGCCTATATCAAAGTTGCAAAAAAACGCCTTGCCGCCATCACGGCCGGCAGCGACATAGAATTGCTGCAAACGCCGGAAAAACGCAAACAGCCGCGCATCCCCTTCGGCCAGCTTCTGGAAGAAGGATTGCTGGAACCCGGCGCAATTCTGGTTGATCACAGCCGCAAACACCGTGCAAAAGTGCATGCCGACGGCAATCTGGTCGCGGGCGGCAAGCGCGGCTCTATCCACAAACTCGGCGCAACGCTTCAGGATGCGCCCTCCTGCAACGGCTGGACCTACTGGCATTATCAGGACGGCGGCAAAACCCGCCCGATTGACGAACTCCGGCAGGAATTGCGCAGCCGTCTCTTTTCCGGCGATCCGTCCGGTTCAGATCAGCCCAAACATTAACGACCCGAAACATTCTATTGATTTTTAAATATCTGTTTTTTTTATCTTCGCTTTTTTCGTTTTTATAGTACGTCACCTCGCAAACTTAAAAGCCCCGCCGTAAAAAGCGGGGCTTCTTTTTATTTTTTATCATATTCCAAGGCGTTTTAAGCCGCGATGGTGTTTCCACCGGAGGCGCCGGGTTTCGGCTGGTTGCCTTTTGCGGCGCTGCCGCGTGTGGCCAGCGCCTTGTCCACCAGTTCGCGGATGCCTTTATCCAGCTTCGGCGTGGATTTCACGCGCTCCAGCTGCTCCAGCATCAGCGCCTGACGGTCTTTATCATAGCGCTTGAATTCCAGCAAAGGCTTGACCAGCCCAGCACCGATGCGCGGATTAATGCCGTTCATCTTGATCACCGCATCGGCGAGGAATTTATACCCCTCCCCGTCCTTGCGGTGGAAATGCCGCGGATTTCCGGCGGCAAAAGCCCCGACCAGAGAACGCAGCTTGTTCGGGTTTTTCCAACTGAACGCCTCATGTTCGGTCAAGGCCTTGACACGGGCGAGCGCATCGCCGCTATCGGCACGCGCCTGTACGGCCAGCCAGCTATCAACAATATTGGTGTTGTTTTTATAACGGCCGTAGAAATCATCCAGCGCGGTCTTGCTTTCCGGCTTGTCCAGATCCGTCAGTGCCGCCAACGCGCCGAGACGCTCCGTCATATTGGTTGACTGATCGTATTGCAGCTTGGCGATTTTTACCGCCTCATCCGATCCGTCAGCCGCCAGATAGTCCAGCACCAGATTGCGCAGCGCGCGACGTCCGACCTGCGCCGGAGTGACTTCGTATTTTTCATCGGGCGGCGAGATTGTCGCCGTGTACAGCGTCGCCCATTCGCCCTGATGTTTTGCCAGCAGGGTTTCCTTCAGCTTGTCGGCCGCATCAACCAGCGCGTCGGGATCGACGGTTTCGACATGCTGCACCAGCAGATTGTACGAGGGCAGTTCCAGCATTTTTGCCGCAAACCCCTTATCGCCAAAGGACGCTTCGGAGGACAGAATATGCCCGACGGCATTTTGCAGCTTCTCCGGCACGGACGGCTCTTTGCCCGCAGACAGGTCTGCCGCCATTTTCAGCAGCACCTGTGCCATATATTCCTGCGCCGCTTCAAAACGGTTATAGCCGTCACTGTCGTGTTTCATGCGGAAGACGAGTTCATCCTCTTTTGCCCGCGTCATCACCTTCACCGGCGCGGAAAATCCGCGCAGCACGGACGGTACGACCGACCCGTCCACATTCGTGAACTCAAAAACCTGCTTTGCCTCTTTCAGATGCAATACGCGCGTTGTCGGGCCGTCTTTATCCTCGCCCTTCAAACTCAGCGGGATATCTTTGCCGTCCTGACCGATTAGCCCCACGGAAACCGGCATATAGAGCGGTTCTTTTATGGCCTGATCCGGCGTCGGTTTTGTTTCCTGCTCCAGCGTCAGACGGTAGGTTTTGCTTGCCGCGTCATATTCGCCGCTATAGCGCAGCTCCGGCGTGCCCGATTGTGAATACCATTTTCGGAAATGGCCAAGATCAAGCCCCGAAACCTCCTGCATGACATCGACGAAATCATCACAGGTCACCGCCTGCCCGTCGAAACGGTCGAAATATTCATTCATCGCCTTATGCCATGTTTTTTCGCCCAGCAGTGTCCGCATCATGCCCAGCACATGCGAGCCTTTTTCGTAAATCGTGCCGGTATAGATATTGTCGAATTCCGCCACGCGATCGGGACGGATCGGGTGCGCTGTCGGCCCCGCATCCTCGATAAACTGCCGCGTTTTCATATCGGTCGCGTCTTCAATATCCTTCAGCGGCTTGGAATGCATATCCGCCGTGAACTGGCGGTCGCGCAGAACCGTCAGCCCTTCTTTCAGCGTCAGCTCGAACCAGTCGCGCAGCGTCACGCGGTCGCCCGACCAATTGTGGAAATATTCGTGACCGATCACCGCCTCGATTGCGATCAGACGACCATCCGTCGCGGTTTCGGGATCGCCGGCCAAAAGACTGATATTAAAAATATTCAGCCCCTTGTTTTCCATCGCACCGGCATTAAAGCTGGTGGTGGCGACGACGTGAAATACGTCAAGATCGTATTCGCGGTCATAGGTGTCCTCATCCCATTTCATCGAGCGCTTGATCGATTCCATCGCCCATTCGATTTTGTCTTCATAACCTTCCGGCGCAAAGACGCGCAACTCCACTTCCTTTCCGGAACGGGTCACGAATTTATCCTCGATATACGGCATGTCGCCCGCAACCAGCGCGAAAAGATAAGCCGGTTTTTTATGCGGGTCATCCCAGCTGATTTCATGACGACCATTGCCCAAATCCTTCGTCTGCGTCGGATTGCCGTTGCCGTTGGACATCAAAAGCGGATATTTTTTCTTATCTGCCTCAAGCGTGACATGGAATTTCGACAGCACATCGGGGCGGTCGAGATAATAGGTAATGCGGCGGAATCCCTGCGCTTCACATTGTGTGCAGAAAATCTCCTCGCTTTCGGGAATATACAGGCCGGAAAGATGCGTATTTTCTTTCGGGTTGATTTCCGTTTCAATTTCCAGCGTAAAATCCTGCGCCGGCGGACGTTTGATAATCAGATTTTTGTCCGTGACCTCAAAATCGCGGCGGTCAAGGTCTTTGCCGTTCAGTTTCACGGAAACCAGTTTGAGATCCTCACCGTCCAGAATCAGCGGCCCGCCATCGGGCGCGTCGGGGTTGCGGCGGATGTCCAGTTTCGATTTCACCCGTGTTTCCGTCTCATGCAGGTTGAAATGCAAATCGGTTTTGTCGATCAGATATTCCGGCGGACGATAATCCAGACGGTTCAGCGCATTTGAATCGGGATCAAAAAGAAACTCTTTACTCATAGGAAATTACCCTTTCTTTATAAGGCGTTAAATTCTCTTATCCGGCAGCGTTAAAAGCCGCTTCCGGCCGTTCTGGGCGGGTTGAACCGTCCCAGATTACCAACTAATTGTTGCAAAACCGTAAACTCTTTTCCGGCTGTCGGTGTCCGTCGCGAGACAGGCGTAATCTCGACCGCCTGCTCCGGGTCAAGCTCCGCGACTTCAATCACGGTTTCCATCGTATCGAAATCGACACGGATAATCCGGTTTTCTACGACTTCTTTTTTGAAAATGCCCATGACCTCGGTTTGCTGGCCGATATAATACCACGTTTCTCCGCCGGAAAACGGCGCGACAACCGTCGGCGGCCCCCAAATCTGGCGAAGCTCGTAGCGTGTCGTTTCATAGGGGCGCACTTGTGCAAAACGTACATCGGAAATCAGATTGCCGTGCGTATTGCGTGCGGGCGTACAGGCCGGCAGCAATAATGCGCAAAACAGCAGCCCCGTAAATGACATGATAATTTTGCGCATACGCCCCGCCTGTGGTTTTGCTGTATTCATTCTTATCTTTTTTCTTTGTTTTCCAGAAAGATTGCCTTATAACACTAACAAATCCGGCGTTATTTGCAAAGGAAAACACGACATGCTGGCCAATCTGCTGAGAAAAAAACAGACATACGACCGCAAAGCCGCAGAACAGATTTATCTTGCCGTGACAGAACAGGCACGGATGCCGCATTTCTATAGCGTATGGAATGTTCCGGATACTGTTGAAGGCCGTTATGAAATGCTGATTCTGCATATGTTTTTTGTGTTGCGGCTTTTGCAGGAAGACAAGGACAAAAGCGGCGCCCAGACCAAAGAAGCGGAAGATTTTGCGCAGGCTCTTTTTGACATCATGTTCAAAGATATGGACAGATCGCTGCGCGAACAGGGAGTCGGCGACCTCGGCGTTCCCAAACGCATCAAAAAAATGGCCAAAGCCTTTTACGGCCGCGTCTTTGCTTACGAAAACGGATTAAAAGACGGCACGCTGGCTGAAGCGGTTGGCCGCAATATCTACGACAGCAATTCCGCCGCTCCTGAAAAATCCGTAAAACAGCTCGCACAATATGCGGAAAAACAATACGCACATATCATGGCAGAGCCGGCAAAGGATATTCTTGTCGGACGCATCGACTGGCTGCCGGTAAAATAATAGGCAATCTTTACGGATAATCGCAGTGATCTGCCGTCACCGTTACGAAGCTGCGCGGCCCTTTGGCAACGGTAAAGCGGTGTTCGCGCCCGTCCACCACCATGGAATGATGCACCGGCAAAAGCTGTTCTTTCACGGTTTCCCCGCCGCCAAGCTGAACGAACCGGATTTTTACCGGTTTCCCCGGATCAAACCATGCTTCGGGTTGGCCGTTTTCCGCAATGACCGATTCCCCCTCCCCTGTGATTGTAATCGCGCCGTCCGCGAAGGAAACAGCATTGTCCGCCCCCTTATAGGCCGGAGTCGGCACGATAAAGCGTTTGGTCACCGGCGATGCGCAATTGCGCGGCGGACGCGCAGCGGTAATCACAAAGGACAGCCGTTCCTCGGAAATACCGTCCCGAAGCTGCTGTCCGACAAGACGTGTCAGATTGCTGAGCGCGCCGGTCGGCACCTCGCTCTGATAACGCTCCTCCAGTTGCTGATAGCGCAAACCCGTTTCCTGCACTTTTGCGCGCAATTCCGTAACTTGCGATTCCAGCCGGTCTTTTGATTTTTCAAGCTCCTGCGCACGCTGTTTATAGGCGATCTCGCTGCTGCGCACAACCTCGCCGCCCAGCCAATACCCCGCTGAAAATGCGGCAATTAAAAGAAAAAACACCATAAAGCTTCTACGGCGGCGCTCCCGCGTACGGCGGCGGTAACGGCGGCTGGAATCATAGGACAAAATCATTTCTTAAAACTTTTTCTTCTGAATTCAAGAGAATAGTCTTTATTTAACACAGGGCACGCCATATGAAAAGCATGAAATCAGGCTATTCCGGTTGCGTACGTTCCGGCCTTGCATCCAGCATAATTTGCGGCATACTGAATTCGCCCAGATGTCGCAAGCCGATACGGAGCAGAATACTTGTTTCGTTCTCGCCGCTGGCACGGTCGATCAGGTTTCTCTGCCCGATCAGCGAAAAGGAAAAACATTCATCCGCATAATGCAGCCCCAATGCCCCGCGGCGGAAACCGGCATCCGCGCCCAGATCGGCCAAAGTCGTCATATCCGTACGCCAGTTTTCGCTCAGGCGGTATCCGGCACCCAGCTGGAACTGTTCACGCGATTCTCCGAAACCCGTCCCTGCCACCGCCGAAACAAACACATAGCGCAAATCATAATCCAGCGCCCCGCCGCGTCCCATGCGTCCGGCCGTTTGTATCTCGTGCCTGCGGGGGCGGATATGGCGGCTGCCAAGCTGTGTTTTATAATTCAGGTCAAAATATCGCCCGTAAGACAGGTTGACCGCCCCCACCAGATCTGAATATTTGTTCTCAAGACCGGATCCGGCGGGAAACGATCCGGGATCATGTTGGAAGCTTACGCTCTGCCCTGCAAAAACCTCTCCGCGCCAGCCGCTATGTCCGTAAAGGCCGGTTTTGATTCCGTAAGCGGCATGACCGCGATCCTCAACGCGGTCAATCCCCGGAAAACGCACGGGATCAAACAGGTTGGAACTGTCCAGCTGCACATCGATACTGTCTTCATTCGGCAGAATGGCCTTGTCGCTGATGCGCGGTGCCAGCGTGACCGAGGCCAGCG
>SKHU01000077.1 GCA_007116755.1 Alphaproteobacteria bacterium | reverse complement strand
CGTTGATCTTGAGCCTGAACCCGAGCCCGATCCCGATCCCGAACCCGAACCCGAACCCGAACCCGAACCCGAACCCGAACCCGAACCCGAACCCGAACCCGAACCGGAAAAATCCGGCGGCTGGTTTTCCCGCCTGACGCAGGGGTTGAACAAAACCTCGTCACAACTGACGGAAAATATCGCGGCGGTGTTTACCAAGAAAAAACTGGATGCGGAAACTCTGGAAGAGCTGGAAGAGACGCTGATCGTCGCCGATCTCGGCCCCGAAACGGCGGCGGCACTGACGGGGGCGCTATCGGATGCGCGTTTCGGCAAGGATATTACCGAAGAAGAGGTGCGTGAATTTCTCGCGGAAAAAATCACGGAAATTCTGGATCCCGTTATGCAGCCGCTGGTGCTGGAAGCGCCGGAAAGCGGAGGCCCCTGTGTCGTACTGGTCGCAGGGGTCAACGGTGCAGGCAAAACCACGACGATCGGCAAAATGGCGCATCATTACCGTGCGCAGGGCAAAAAAGTGATGCTGGCCGCAGGCGATACGTTCCGCGCGGCGGCGGTCGAGCAGTTGAAAATCTGGGGCGATCGCACCGGTTGTCCCGTTATTGCCAAAGAAACGGGGGCTGATGCGGGGGCGCTGGCCTATGAAGCCTATGACGCGGCAAAAAAACAGGGGATGGATATTCTGCTGCTGGATACGGCAGGACGTTTGCAGAACAAGACGGAATTGATGGCCGAGCTGGAAAAAATCGTGCGCGTGCTGAAAAAACATGACGCGGCAGCGCCGCATACGACACTGCTGGTGCTGGATGCGACGGTCGGGCAGAACGCACATTCGCAGGTTGATATTTTCGGCAAATCCGTGCAGGTCACAGGGCTGATCATGACCAAGCTGGACGGTTCGGCCAAAGGCGGTGTCATCGTATCGCTGGCGCAAAAATTCGGCTTGCCGATTCACGCAATCGGCATCGGCGAAGGGGTGGATGATCTGCGGCCGTTCGACGCACGCGATTTCGCCCGATCACTGATGGGGCTGGAAAACCGTTAAAATATACGAAAATTTAAACAATTGCGTGTTATGATCCGGTCAGGCGCAGTATCATGCGCATTCGGAGTATTCTTGTTTTTTCAGGGTATTTTTATGTCGATCAAAGCATTACAGCCTATCAAACCCGGCCGCGGCAGCAAAACCTTCCGCGATCCGGCCAAGGCTGTGCAACGTATTCGCGAGATTTACGACCGTCACGTTGCCTATCTGCGCGAATGTTTCGAGCGTTTCTGCTGTAAGGATTCTTTTTCGTCCGACCATGTGGCGGCCTGTTATCCCTATATCCGGTTTAAAACAAATGTGATGCCTTCTGTGGACAGGCGCTTGTCCTACGGTTTTGTGACGCAGCCCGGTGTTTATGAAACGACGGTGACGCGGCCGGATATTTTCGATCATTACTATCGCGAACAACTGGCCTTGCTGTGCGAAAACCACAGCGATGCGCGGATTGAAATCGGTGTCAGCACGATACCGATTCCCCTGCATTTCGCATTGGGGGAGGATTTCTATCTGGAAGGGCAACTCAGCGCCGAAAAGCTGGAAGCCCTGCCGGCCTTGTTCGACCTGCCCGATCTGAATGTGATAGATGATAGAATCGCCGATGGCATCCATCTGCGCGAGGGGGTCGGGAGCGGGGCGCAGCCGCTGGCACTGTTTACCGCGCCGCGTGTCGATGTCAGCCTGCAGCGTCTGAAACATTACACAGGCACATCTGCCGAACATTTTCAGAATTTCGTTATTTATACAAATTACCAGTTTTATATTGATGAGTTTGTCCGCCACGGCATGCGGCTTATGGCGCATACGGAAGAGCCGGAACTGGCAAAAAGCCGCAGTGCCTATACGGCATTTGTCGAGCCGGGCAACAAAACCACCCATAACGCCAATCTGAAAGGCGGCATGAATGCGGAGGGTTTTCCGCGTATCGAGGGCGGCAATATGAACCGTATTCCGCAAATGCCCGCCTATCATTTGAAAAAGGCGAACGGGTCGGGAATCACGATGATCAATATCGGTGTCGGTCCGTCGAATGCCAAGAATATTACCGACCATGTCGCCGTGCTGCGGCCGCATGCGTGGCTGATGCTGGGGCATTGTGCGGGGTTGCGTAATTCGCAGCAGCTGGGAGATTACGTTCTGGCACATGCCTATATCCGCGAGGATGCGATATTGGATGACGTGCTGCCGCTCAGTGTGCCGATTCCGGCGCTGTCCGAGATGCAGGTGGCGCTGGCGGCGGCGATGATGGATGTCACAGGGCTGGAAGATTACGAATTCAAGAAAATGATGCGCACCGGTACGGTGGCTTCCGTCAATGACCGCAACTGGGAATTGCACGACCAGAATCAGTTGATGTGGAATTTCAGCCAGAGCCGTGCGATTGCGCTGGATATGGAATCGGCGACGATTGCCGCCAACGGTTTCCGTTTTCGTGTGCCTTACGGCACGCTGCTTTGCGTGTCGGATAAACCGCTGCACGGCCAGCTCAAGCTGCCCGGTATGGCGGACGAGTTTTACCGCGAGCGCGTTGACCAGCATCTGAAAATCGGCATTCTGGCAATGGAAAAACTTTGCGCCATGGGCAAAGAGCGTTTGCACAGCCGTAAATTGCGCAGCTTTACGGAAGTTGCATTCCAGTAAAAACTTTCCGATAATAAATCTGTGACAAATGGTGTGCGGGGCAGGGTGTGTCTTCGTTTTGACTCCAGACGAAAGCGCAGGCAATGCCGTGGATTTGATTGAGTTTATTGAAAAGACGAACGGTGCGGAAAATGCAGAACAGCTGTTTTCCCTGCTGGAAAACGTCATGGCGCATTACGGCTTTGACCGTGTGCTGTTCAGCCTGATGACCGACCACCCTGCGCTGGGACGCGAGGCCGGTCACGGCATTATGCGCAACTATCCCCGCGACTGGATGGAATATTATGCGGAACACGTCTATGAGGATATTGATCCGGTGCGTCACTATGTCGTAACGGCACCGGGGCCGTTTACATGGTCTTTTCTGGAAGGCGAAATGCAGCTTTCTCCCGTACAGAAAAAATGCATGAACGAGGCGAAAGAAGCGGGGTTGCATCAGGGCATTGCCGTGCCGTTGCGTGGTCCTTTGGGGGCTGTTGCCGGAATCGGTGCGGCTTGCAGCGGAAAGGAGCGTGAAATTTCCCGCGATACAATGGCGCTGGTCAATGCCGCCTGTCAGCAGTTTTATGCGGCCTATACCGCTTTGGAACAGCGGGAGGGGATCTCCGGCGAAGAGCAGATTGTCCTGACGGAAAGGGAAAAAGAGATTTTAAAATGGTGTGCGCAGGGCAAAACCACATGGGAGATCGGCGTTATTCTGAGCCTGTCCGAGGCGGGGGTTTTGTTCCATTTGCGCAATGTCATGCGGAAGTTCAACACCTCCTCGCGGGTCTATGCGGTGATGCAGGCGGTGCGGCTTGGCCTGATACAGTTGTAAAAGGTTTTGACCGGAAAAGAAAATAGGCTATATTGAACGGAACGGAAACAGTATTTTAAGATAAGCGCGCAAGACTATGGCAGAAAAGAAAAAAGATCAGGAGGCGGACGACCAGCAGCCGTCGATTGAGGAAATCCTTGTATCAATCCGTCAGATCATTTCCGAAGAAGATGAGGAAGCGGAAGAGGGCGATGAGGTCGTATTGACGGGGGAGGATGAAGATTCAGACACCGCCGCCGATATCGATATGCCGGCCGAAGAAGATGATTACACTCCCGGTGACATCGAAGACGAGCGCCGTAATAATACGGATGACGGCGATGTTCTGGAACTGCACGATGTTGTTGAGGAGGGGGATTCCGGCGGCGAGGTTGATCTGCGGCCGCAGGAGGAAGATGACGATCTCGGCGCTTTTGCCGATAGCGGAGACGATGACAGAATCATTTCCGAAAATACAGAAGATCAGGCTGTCGGCGCTTTTGCGAAACTGGCCGAAAACGCCTTTGTCGAGGAGCACCGCGCAAGCGGGATTGCACCGGCGGGCGGCGTGACGCTGGAACATATCACGCGCGAGCTTTTGCGGCCGATGCTCAAAGAATGGCTTGACCGCCGTCTTCCCTCTTTGGTCGAGGAGTTGGTCGAGCGCGAGTTGAAAAAGATTTCCGAACGTTCCCGAAAATAAATTTTTGATCTATGACGCAGCGCTGGAAAATAACCGTTGAATATGACGGGGCGTGCTATGCCGGATGGCAGCGGCAGGCACAGGATATGACAGTGCAGCAGGCGCTGGAGGAGGCGGTATTTGCCTTCTCGGGCGAAGCCGTACGCCTTTTCGTGGCGGGGCGTACCGATGCGGGCGTACATGCGTTAGGACAGGTTGCGCATTTTGATCTGGACAAGGAACTGGATGAAAAATCCGTGCGCGATGCGATCAATGCCAAATTGCGCGCTGCCGGACGGCACGGAATTTCCGTGCTGGAGGCATGCGCTGTTGCGCCGGATTTTCATGCGCGGTTTTCAGCGCAAAAGCGCAGCTATTTATACCGCATTCTGGCGGGGCGCACCGCGCCGCCCGCACTGGATACGGGGCGGGTCTGGCATATCCGTCATCCTCTTGATGTGCAGGCCATGAATGAAGCTGCGGCATTTCTGATCGGACATCATGATTTTTCATCGTTTCGTGCCGCAGGCTGTCAGGCGGAAAACGCGATACGTACGCTGGAGACCTGCACGGTGACGGAGACGGTGGAGGAATTTTCGGGTGCGCAACGCATCACGATACGGGTCGAGGCAAAATCATTCCTGTATCATCAGGTGCGCAATATTGCCGGCAGTCTGGTCAAGGTCGGGCGCGGCAAATGGCCGCCGGAAAAAATCAAAGAGGTGCTGGAGGCCTGCGATCGTACCAAAGCTGCGGAAACAGCGCCTGCGCACGGGCTGTATTTTCTGCGTGTCGATTATGCGGCGTAATCCGTCAATAAAACCCGTGTGGCTTCAAAATCTCCAGCATAGCGCTGCGTATGTTCTTTTTGCAGGGCGGGGGCGCAGTCGCGCTGATAGGTTTCGTAATCTTCGGGGGAGGCTGCCGCGTATTCGATCACATAGCCGTTTTTCCCCTCCGGCGCGGCGCTGCCGCTGCCGATAATTTCGCTCATCTGCCAGTCTGTGAAATATCCGGTGGCCATGACATCGGGGATGTGTTTGCCCAGCATCCATTGCCGCCAGTCTTCCTCGCGGTCGCGGGAAATATAGACCGTTACGCGATAGCGGAGAACAACGGCAGGCATCGGATATTAGCGGCCGAGACCGTGTTTTTTACCGGGCTGGTTTTTGTCGCCGTCCAGCGTGTCGGCAATATCCGACAATTCACGGACAACGGCTTTCAGGGACATGCTGCTGAGCTTTCCGTCGGTTTCGATCAACTCGTTCATCACATCGCGCAACCGTTCGGCCATCTGTGCATTATTGCCGCTGTTTGCGGGGGTGTCGTTGTCATGCGTCAGATCGTCCACCGTCTCTTTGGCTTTATCTTTGGCGCGGTTGAACATGCTGCCGGCTTTTCCGGCGAGATCACCGAGCAGACCTGAACCGCCGCTTCCGCCGCTGTTTTTCGGTTTGGACGGTTTCGGTTCGGGCTTTTTCTTGACACCGCGGGCTTCATTCAAAAGATCATCAATGCTGGTGCCTGTCGATGTGCTGAACGGGTTTTGCTGCCGCTTGCCGGCATTTTTCAGTACGTCTTTGGTGTCGCGGCGCGCTTTTCTGTTGTCAAGTTCATCACCGAACAACTCGTCGTCGCTCAGCTCTATATCGCCTTCTTCGCCGAATTCGCGACTGGCGCTGCCGAAATCAAAATAACCGCCCTGTTCCGATGCGCCTGACGGGTCATCGCCGTTTCTGTGGCGCGCCAGACCGTCATAGCCGTAATTGTCGTAAATCTCGCGCGTTTCCTTGTTTTTCAGGATCTCGTGCGCGCCGTTGATCAGGGTGGATTGCCGCTGGGCATCTTTCAGGATTTCCGCACCTTCAGGCGTACCGTCCTTGCCTTCACGCTTGATACGCGCATTGACTTTATCTTCATGATATTTCGTTATGGCCTTGCGGTGAGCCGTTTTGATTTCGGCTTCGCTGGCGTTTTTCGATACACCCAGAATTTCGTATGGAGATTTTTGCGGCATTATCTTTAACTTCCCCTTATGCGTTCCTCTTTTACCGGCCGATTTTGTGCGACCGTTACGACCTCTTAAAGTTCATTGCGGCACATTATGGCCGCGATACAACGGTTTTGCAACTGCACAAAAGCAATTCCCGCACCGCTTGGCGGCGGTTTCATTGATATTGTTATACTCTTTTACATGATTCTTAGCATTATGTCAAGTAAATCGATGCAGGATAACCTTTGAAAAACTTTTTTTTGTGTATAGACTATAAAAGTATTCTGTAGTAATTCTAGAACACTACGGTTTCACGAACAAGTTTCTGTAGAAAAATCACGAAAGGAAGT
>SKHU01000078.1 GCA_007116755.1 Alphaproteobacteria bacterium | reverse complement strand
GGCATTTTTGACGGTGCGCCGCTGGGGATGTGTACGGTAACACCGGATCTTAAAATCGTGCATTTCAATGCGGCTTTTGCGGAATTGACGGAGCAAAAAAAATCGGGAAAAACCGCTTTTTCCGATTTGGTGCCCGAACAGCAGCGCGAAGCATTGGAGCAATGGATCAAACAGTTCATTGCAGAAGATGAAGATGTGCAGAACAGTCACGACATTGAAGTGTTGCAGAAAAAAAACACTCTGCCGGTACGTCTTTATGCCCATCGCATATCCGGAAACGAAATTCTGCTGTGTACTGTTGATTTGACGCAGCAAAAAAATCTGGAACAGCAATTCGGTCAATCCCAGAAAATGCAGGCGGTGGGACAGCTTGCCGGCGGTATTGCGCATGATTTCAACAATCTTCTCACGGCGATGATCGGTTTTTGTGATCTGCTGTTGCTGCGCCACAAACCGGGTGATCCGTCTTTTTCCGACATTATGCAGATCAAACAGAACGCCAACCGCGCCTCCAATCTGGTGCGGCAGCTTCTCGCCTTTTCGCGCCAGCAGACCCTGCAGCCGAAAGTGCTGGATATTACCGATGTCCTCAGCGACTTGTCACATCTGCTGCAGAGGCTGATCGGCGCAACAATACAAATGAATATCAAGCACGGGCAGGATGTCTGGTCGGTCAAATGCGATGCGGGGCAACTCGAACAGGTTTTGATCAATCTTGTCGTTAATGCGCGGGATGCCATGCCGGAGGGCGGCCGTTTGGATATCATCACGGAAAACTACAAAAACACGCGACTGGAAAGACTGAATGAAGAAGAATATCTGCCGCCCGGCGAATGGGTGCTGATTAAAGTAAAAGATACCGGCAGCGGTATTGCCCCCGATATTATGCGCAGGATTTTCGAGCCGTTCTTTTCGACCAAGGAAATCGGTGCCGGAACAGGCCTCGGCCTTTCGACCGCGCACGGCATTATTCACCAGACCGGCGGTTATCTCGGCGTAGACAGCGAGCCCGGCAAAGGGACAATCTTCACGATCTATCTGCCGCGCCATCAGATATCTGACAAAGATGTTGCCGATGCGGCGGAGCAGGCGGCAGACAAAGACGGCGCAACCGGAAAAGAGGATGAGGATTTGACGGGCAGCGCCGTGATTCTTCTGGTGGAAGATGAAGAGGCCGTCCGCACGTTTAGTTCCCGCGCGCTCAGCAATAAGGGTTATAAAATCGTCGATGCGCCCAACGGTGCAGTGGCGCTGGATATGGTGGAAAAGGGAAAAATCGAGCTGGAACTGCTGATTACAGATGTCATTATGCCGGAAATGGACGGCCCGACACTGGCCAAACATTTGCGGAGGCTTTATCCGAAACTGAAAATTATTTTTATGTCCGGCTATTCCGAAGACCGTTTTAAAGACGAATTCGGGAAAGATACACATTTTATTCAAAAACCGTTCACGCTTCAAAATCTGGCGAAAAAAGTCAAGGATGTGCTGGATAGCCGATAGGGCAGAAAAAAATCTTGCGTTTCTTTTTGAAACGGCGTATAAAATGTTCCTGTAGGTTTCGCCTTTGCGGGATCTGCCCCCTAAATTTGAGGAATCATTTTAGAGGTGAGCTTCGCGGCTCGCCTTTTTGTTTATCCGGTTTTCCGGATATCTATGTAAGGATAACGTGACGGACATGAAAAACACGCCGCTGGAAAAACGCATTATGCAACTGGTTACCCCGATTCTTGAGGATATGGGGTTTGAACTGGTGCGTGTTCGCCTGATCGGCGGGACAAATAATCCGAATTTGCAGATTATGGCCGAGCCGGTTGATGAAAGCCGCTCCATGTCCGTTGAAGACTGCGCGGAAATCAGCCATGAAATTTCCGCAGTGCTGGATGTAGAAGACCCGATTGAGGGGCGCTATACGCTGGAAATCAGTTCACCGGGACTTGACCGGCCGCTAACCCGCCCGAAAGATTTTGTCCGCAGTTGCGGTATGGAAGCACGCATAGAGATTGAGCCGCCTTTTGAAGGGCAAAAACGCTTTAAAGGAAGAATTCTCGCTGTCAGCGAGGAGGAGGGCGGTTTTACGCTGGAAACCGAAGACGGCGAGCATCTGGATATTGCTTTCACCGCGGTTGTCCGGGCGAAACTTGTTCTGAGTGATGAAATGATTAATTTTAAACAGGCTTGAAAAAAGATTTTACGAACCTAAAAACGAAGAGGAATGAACGACAATGGAAATTTTGCAGGTTGCCGATGCGGTTGCACGTGAAAAAGGGATTGAACAGGAACTGGTCATTGCCGCAATGGAAGAGGCGATCCAGAAAGCCGGCCGCTCGAAATACGGGCATGAATTTGACATCCGGGTCGTCATTGACCGTAAAACCGGTGAAATCAGCCTGTTCCGCTATCAGGAAGTGCTGGTTGACGAGGAAGAAATGGAAAACGAGGCTACGCAGATTTATCTGAAAGATGCCCTGCACAGTCATCCCGATATCAAACCGGGCGAATTTATTATCGAACCGCTTCCTCCGCTGGATTTCGGCCGTGTCGCCGCGCAGACAGCACGTCAGGTCATTACGCAAAAAGTCCGCGAGGCCGAGCGCGACCGCCAGTACGAAGAATATAAAGACCGCGTGGCCGAAATCGTCAACGGCGTGGTCAAACGTGTGGAATACGGCAATGTCACCGTCGATCTTGGCCGTGCGGAAGGTTATATCCGTCGCGATGAAACACTGCCGCGCGAACATTTCAAAAACGGCGACCGTGTGCGCGCCTATATCTATGAAGTGCGTCAGGAACAGCGCGGCCCGCAGATTTTCCTGTCGCGGACGCATCCGGAATTTATGGCCAAACTCTTCCAGCAGGAAGTGCCGGAAATCTATGACGGCGTTATCGAAATCAAGGCTGTTGCCCGCGATCCGGGTAGTCGTGCGAAAATTGCCGTGCTGTCCCGCGACAGCTCGATTGATCCGGTCGGTGCCTGCGTCGGTATGCGCGGCAGCCGTGTTCAGGCTGTTGTCAACGAACTTCAGGGCGAGAAAATCGACATTATTCCATGGACGGAAGATACGGCGTCTTTTGTTGTCAGTGCCCTTGCCCCCGCTCAGGTGGCAAAAGTCGTGCTGGATGAAGATGCACGCCGCATGGATGTCGTTGTTCCCGACGAGCAACTCAGCCTTGCCATCGGCCGCCGCGGACAAAATGTACGCCTTGCCTCGATTTTAAGCGGCTGGGATATCGACATTATGACGGAGGCCGAGGAGTCGGAGCGTCGCAATGCGGAATTCAAAACGCGTTCCTCCCTGTTTATGGAGGCGCTGGATGTTGATGAGGTGATCGCCCATCTTCTGGTGATTGAAGGTTTCACAACGATTGAGGAAATCGCCGAAACAGATATCGGCGAACTTGCACGGATTGAAGGTTTTGACGAAGATGTCGCCGCCGAGCTGCAAAACCGTGCCGAAATCTATATAACGCAAAAAGCCGAAGAGTTTGAAAAACGCTGCCAAGAGCTGAAAATCGGAGAAGATTTGATCTCTGCACAGGGGCTGACGCGCGATATGATCCTGAAGCTGGCGGAAAACGGTGTGCTGACACTGGAAGATCTCGCGGATCTGGCTTCCGATGAATTGATCGAATTTATCGGAGAAGAGAAAAGCGATAACGATCACGCCAACACGGTCATCATGGATGCCCGCAAGGCGCTGGGCTGGTTTGACGACCTTGAAGATGAAAGTGAAGATGAGGATGAAGGCGAAAGCGGGGAAGTTGCCGGAGAAGAGCAGGGCGACGGCGAACAAAAAGAGGCTGTTGGAACCGCATAAAACCTGAAAGAGAGAATATTTCCGCTCTGCCGTATATTTGCGGCGGAGCGGGATTTTTGGCATATTATTTTCTGGTTTTTGACTATGAAATGGTGTAGTGCTATAAAGCGTAAATTTTGAGGCGCGGAGAGAAAACGCGTTTTGATACAGAAAGATGTTGTTGAAGAAGGATTATATATGGCTGCGGAAAGCAAAGGCAAAGAGCGAAAAAAACTGAGTCTCTCGGATAAGGGAACGCTGAGCCTGAAAAATACGCCGAAAATTCCGGATAGAAATTCGGGCGGACATGGCGTTGCCGTCGAAGTGCGCCGTAAGCGTAGCGCTCCGTCGCAAACAACGCAGGAAGATGCGCAAAAAGACCGCACACTGACCGACGAAGAAAGGGAAGCTCGTATCAAAGCGCTGAAAAGCGCGGAGATGGAGGGCGCGTCCAAGCCCGAAACCTCGCTGCCGAAACCGCCGCCGATTGCCGATGCCGCGCGCAAAAAGCAGGAAGATGAGCGCCGCCGTCAGGAGGCGCAGGAAGCCCGTGAAAAGGCCGAGCAGGACAAACAAACCGCAGAAAAAACAGCCGCAGCCGCCCCCGCCGCAAAAGAAGCCGATATTGCAGACCAGCAGGCGGCTGAAAATCGCAAGGCAACGGGACGTAAAACCGCCGGTTACCGCGTGGCGGATGAAGCTGTAGAATCCGAGGAATCCAAAGAGAAGAAAAAGCTTGCTGCGCCTGTAAAACGCGGTGAAAAACGCCGCGATACCGGCCGCTTGACCGTTACGCAGGCCTTGAACCGCGACTTTGAAACACGCGACCGCATGCCCAGCCTTGCCGCACAACGCCGCGCCCGTGAAAAAGAGCGCATGCGCATGTTGGCGGAAAAGCAGAAAATCGAACATGTCAAACAGGTGCGCGAGGTTACGATTCCCGAAGCGATTACGGTTCAGGAACTGGCCAACCGCATGGCGGAACGTATCGGTGACGTTGTTAAAAAGCTGCTGGAAATGGGTGTCATGGCAACCGCAAACCAGACAGTCGATACCGACACCGCAGAATTGATCGTTCAGGAATTCGGCCATAAAAGCAAGCGCGTCTCGGAATCCGATGTGGAAATGGGAATGCTGGGCGATGATGATGATGATGAGAATCTGAAACCGCGCCCGCCGGTCGTCACAATCATGGGGCATGTGGATCACGGAAAAACCTCGCTTCTGGACGCACTGCGCCAGACCGATGTCGCAGCAGGAGAGGCCGGCGGCATTACGCAGCATATCGGTGCCTATCAAATCACTATGCCCGGCGGCCAGAAAATCACATTTCTTGACACGCCCGGTCACGCAGCCTTTACGGAAATGCGTGCGCGCGGTGCGGATGTCACCGATATCGTCGTACTCGTTGTTGCCTCAAATGACAGTGTGATGCCGCAGACAATTGAAGCCATCAAACACGCAAAAGCGGCAAATAAGCCGATTATCGTTGCCATTAACAAATGCGATCTGGAAGATGCCGATCCCGAAAAAGTGCGTTCCGAGCTGCTCCAGCATGATATTCAGGTTGAATCTTTCGGCGGCGATGTGCAGTGTATCGAAGTTTCCGCCATCACCAAAAAAGGACTGAGTGAGCTGGAAGAAGCTATTTTGCTGCAATCGGAGATTCTGGAACTGAAAGCCAACCCCGACCGCAGCGCCGTTGGCGCGATTGTCGAAGCCAAGCTGGAACAGGGCAGGGGGTCTGTGGCAACGGTTCTGATACAGCGCGGCACACTGAAGATCGGCGACATTTTTGTCACAGGATCGGAATGGGGGAAAGTACGCGCCCTGATGAACGATCACGGGAAGCCTTTGAAGAAAGCCATTCCGGGGCAGCCCGTCGAAGTGCTCGGACTGAACGGGTCACCGAATGCGGGCGATGATTTTGTCGTTGTCCGTAGCGAGGCCAAGGCGCGTGAGATTGCAGAATTCAGAACACGCCGCAACCGTGCACTTGAAATCGCCAAAACCAACAAAACCGGCCTTGAACACCTGATGCACCATATGGAGAAAGGCAATGTGAAAGAGCTGAATGTCGTGGTCAAGGCAGATGTTCACGGTTCGGTCGAAGCCATCAACGGTGCGCTTTTAAAGCTGACCGAAGATAATACCGAAGTCAGAATCAATATTTTGCACGGCGCTGTCGGCGGTATCACAGAAACGGATGTAACACTGGCGCAGGCGTCCGGAGCCGTTATTCTCGGCTTTAATGTCCGCGCGAATGTTCAGGCGCGCGATCTTGCCTCCAAAGAAGGTGTTGAAATCCGCTATTATTCGGTGATTTATGAAGCCATCGACGATATGAAGGCTTTGCTCAGCGGATTGCTGTCTCCGGAAATCCGCGAAAACATGATCGGCTATGCGGAAATCCGTCAGGTCTTTTCCGTCAGCAAGATCGGCAAAGTCGCCGGCTGCATGGTCAGGGAAGGGATCGTCAAGCGCGGTGCCGGCGTTCGTCTTCTGCGTGATGATGTTGTCATCCATGAAGGAAAGCTGAAAACCCTGCGCCGCTTCAAAGACGAAGTCAAAGAAGTGCGCGAAGGTTACGAATGCGGTATGGCTTTTGAAAGCTATGATGATATCAAAGAAGGCGATGTCATCGAAGTCTTCGAAAAAACCGAGCATGCCCGCGAGCTGGAATAGCGCGCGGGACTTCTTTTCACAAAGT
>SKHU01000072.1 GCA_007116755.1 Alphaproteobacteria bacterium | reverse complement strand
TCAGAAATATGATCTGGGAACAGGGTGCAACAGATTGCATTCCCTCTGTGTCCAACAGAAAATCCCCGAAATCCTACGACAAAACCCTCTATAAACAACGAAACCTTGTTGAACGGTTTTTGGACGGAGTAAAAAATCTTTCCGCTCAATTGCCACAAGATACGAAAAACATTCAACAAATTTTATGGCACTCATAAAACTTGCCAATATTCGCTTGTGGTGCCAGTTTTATGAGTCCGCTACCTAGCGTCTGAAACCCGGCATGTTCAGCGGGGATTGCGCCAGACCGTGACGCTGTAAAAACCCGAACAGTTTTTGTGCCGTCTCCGGAAAATCAAAAAGGTTGTTATGGTTCGCACCCTCGACGGCAGCAAATTCCTTCGGGTCATTGGCGGCGGCGAACAGTTTTTCCCCGTGGCGGAAGGGGACAACACCGTCCTCCGTGCCGTGCAGGATAAAAAGCGGCATCTCTTTGATTTTTGATATTTTCTTAATATTGTCATACCGGTCTTTGACCAAAAGCCGTGCCGGTATAAAAGGATAGATTTCCGCCGCCAGATTGCCCGTACTTGTAAACGGCGTTTCCAGCACCATTGCTGCGGCCGGAAATTCCGTTGCCATCTGCACGGCAATACCGCTGCCGAGGCTTTCGCCGTACAGCACGATCTTTTCGGGCGCGATATTCTCGCGGCGTATCAGAAAATCCATGGCGGCGCGGCCATCCATATACAGCCCGTCCTCTGTCGGGCTGCCCGGATTGCCGCCATAGCCGCGATATTCGACCAGCAGCACCCCCATGCCGAACATATGAAATGTCGCGGCTTTCAATACGCGGTGGCCGATATGTCCGGCATTGCCGTGAAACAAGACCAGCGTTGCGGCGTTTTCATCGGGCGGCGGCATAAAAAACGCGCCCAGCTCCAGCCCGTCGGTGGTAACAATCGTTACCTCGCGCATCCCCTCTATACCGTAAAACTCCGCCGATCCGAAATGGCGCGTATCGGGCAGATACATCATGCCCCGCTGCAGCACATACATCACCCCGACAACAATCAGCCAGGCCAGAAACACATATCCGAATAGCGGCAGGATATTTTTCAATGCGGTGGCAGCGCTCATCTTTTCGTTTTTCCTCCGTAAAGGCGGTTGTACAACCCGCCGGTTTTTAAAAGTTCCGCATGCGTGCCGCTTTCGACGGCGCGCCCCTGATCAAGCACATAGATCAGATCGGCACTTTGTACCGTCGAAAGCCGGTGCGCCACAACCAGAGTCGTGCGGCCGCGCCGCAACTTTTCCAGCGCTGTCTGCACGGCACGTTCGGATTCATTGTCCAGTGCCGAGGTCGCCTCGTCAAGCAGCAGCAGCGGCGCATTGCGCAAAATCGCGCGGGCGATGGCAATCCGCTGGCGCTGGCCGCCGGACAGATTGGTGCCGTTCTCGCCCAGTACCGTATCATAGCCGTTTTCCAGTTCCATAATAAAATCATGCGCTGTGGCGGCTTTGGCGGCCTCTTCCACCTCGGCATCCGAAGCCTCGAAACGCGCGCAGCGGATATTGTCGCGCACCGTATCGCTGAACACCGTAATATCCTGACTGACGTAAGAAATATGCGCGCGCAGGCTTTCCATTGTCACAGAGCGTATATCCTTGTCATCGATCAGAATGCGGCCGCTTTGCATGTCGTAAAAGCGCAGGATCAGATTCATGACTGTTGATTTCCCCGCGCCCGACGGCCCGACCAGCGCCACGGTTTTTCCGGCAGGCACGCTTAGGGACAGGCCGGACAGCGCCGTCTCCGCGCCTTCGACCTTGCCGCTTTCGGGATAGGAAAAATCGATATTTTCAAATTCCAGCGCCGGTGCGGAATGCAACTGCAATGCTTTTGCCGAAGGTTTGTTAACGATCTGCGGCGTAACATCCATGATGTCGAAAACACGCTGCGCGGCAGCCAGACCCGTTTGCAATACCGCGTTCAGCTTGGCCAGCCGCTTCATCGGCTCATAAGCCAGCAGAAAGGCGGTGATAAAGGAAAACAGCTTTCCTGCCGTTGTCGTGCCCTCCATCACCTGATGGCCGCCATACACGATGATGGTGACAATCGCAATACCGCTAAGCAGTTCGGAAACCGGATTGGTGATGGCCGAAACGCGGATGGATTTGCAAAACAGCTTGTAGATGCGCCGGACGTTTTTGGCAACGCGCGCCGTTTCGTATTCTTCCAGCCCGTAGGCGCGGATATGGCGGACCCCCTGAAAACTCTGGCCGAGAATGCCGGTCAAATCGCCTGCTTCCTCCTGCAGCGCTGTGGCCACGCGGCGCAGCTTTTTGCCGATCAACACGACAAAATACGCCGCAACGGGAAAAACGAAGAGTGCCGCCAGCGTCAGCTTCCAGTCCTGATAAAACATCACAGCCAGCAGGACGGCCAGTGTCAGCGTACTTTTGATGATGCCGGTGACGCTGTCGGCCATAGCGATGCGCATCTGCGACGTATCCGAAACCATACGCACAATCAGATGGCCGCTGCGGTATTTTTGAAAAAAATCAATATCCATGCGGATCAACCGCGCGAAAAGTTTTTGCTGGATTTCCGCAACCATCGCCTGTCCGGCCTTGCCCATCAGCACCGTATGGCCGAATGTTGCCGCGCCGCGCAGCGTAAACGCAGCCAGAATCATCAGCGCCACAGGCAAAAGCCGCGCATAGTTTTTCTCGGTGAAAATATCGTCAATCACCGGCTCCATCAGCTTGGCCAGCGCGCCGGTCATTGCTGCGGAGATCATCATGCAGAACACGGCCAGCCCGATTATCAAAAGATGCGGACGGATATGATCACGCAGAATGCGACGCATCAGCTTTTGCGTCGAATCATAGCGTTTTTCCGTATCTTGAGGCTGTGCGGTTTTTTCTGTCAATATCGTCTCAATTTCTTGGCTTTGTATATCCAAACAGATATAATTCAAAGCACTTGTATAGAATTTTTGTTTTAAAAACACAATGCTCGGCAGAAAAAAGAAAAAAAATAAAGCCGCCAAAACTGCAGGCAAAGACAATATGTCGGATGAAAATCCTGAAAACGGCGCGGAAAACGGCGGGGACGGCGACAAGCCGAAAATGCTGCCGCCGCCGCAGATCGGTCTGGCGCTGGGCAGCGGTCTGGCGCGCGGATTCGTGCATATCGGTGTTTTACGGGCGTTAAAACGTCACGGCATCACCCCGACGGTTGTTTCCGGCACCTCGATGGGGGCGCTGGTCGGCGGGGCGTATCTTTCGGGACGGCTGGACGTGCTGGAAGACTGGGCCTGTTCCTTAAACCGTTTGAAAGTGCTGTCTTATCTGGATTTTCGCGTGCGTTCGGGCGGGCTGATCGGCGGCAAGCGTCTACTGAAACTGATGGAGCGGCATTTCGGCGATATCGAGGTCGAGGAATTGCCGCATCCGTTCATTTCCATCTGCACCGATCTGATCACCGGCCACGAAGTCTGGGTACGCTCGGGGCGGCTGGTGGATGTGATGCGCGCCTCTTTCGCGCTGCCCGGTGTGTTCCCGCCGGTTTTCATGAAAAACCGCTGGCTGATTGACGGTGCGCTGACCAACCCCGTGCCGGTTTCCGCCTGTCAGGCGCTGGGCTCGCGCATGACAATCGCGGTTAACCCGAACGGCGATATTATCGGCAAGGCCGCCAATCCCGAAACAAATGTGCCGAAAGTGGCCGGATTCGACCTGCTGGACGAAAGCGACGACAATCCCGAGGTCAAGGCGGCGAAAAGCTTTTCCCTAACGCGCCGCATTTTCCGGCGCGAGGAAAAATCGCCGAGCATGTTCGGCGTGATGGTTTCTTCTATGAATATCGTGCAGGATCGTCTGGCGCGTTCGCGTCTGGCCGGCGACCCGCCCGACGTGCTGATTACGCCCCGCGTCGGCCATATCGGGCTGATGGAATTCGACCGCGCGGAAGAGCTGATCGACGAAGGCGAAGCCGCCGTCGAACGCGCCCTGCCCGACATCAAAGCCGCCTATACCGTGCTGTGCACGCATTACACCTGATTTGAAAGAAAGACCGCCGGCCGTTCAGGTTATTTTTTACCGCGCAACTCCAAATGACCCTTGTGGAAATTTTCCCACGGCTTTGGCGGTGGCGGCGGCGGTTGCCAATGCGGTGCCTGACGGTTTCCCAGTGACGGGTCGGCTTTTGCGCTGACCGTTACTGTCGGCTGCGATGCATGAAGATAAACCCTGTCACCGCTTTGCCCGCCCCGCTTTCCGGCCGTATGCTGATAGGCGTTATCGCGGCGGATCACAACCGTGCGCTCGTCTGTCGCAGCTGTTGCTGCGGTTTCTGACGATTGCGCTGCGACAGGGGCGGCCGCCGACACCGTCAGAGCGACACCGATTCCCAGCACGGCGATGGCGGATTTCCATGTAAAATACGGCATAAAACACTCTCCTCTTTTGGCTTTTCGATTCCGTTTCCAGTATACCATGCGATATGTTAAAAAACGGAAAAGAGGAGAATCTGCGAAACGACATCAGATTACTGACAAACTCCGTTATCTTGTCATTGCGAGCGCCCTTAAGGGCGCGTGGCAATCCATAAACTTCCGGTTTTTTACTGTTCTTTGGATCGCCACGCCGCTAATCGCGGCTCGCGATGACAATGGAAGAGTTTGTCAACAGCCTCAGGCCGCAAAACAGTCTGCGTTGGCACATATTAGCGGTTCAGGTTGCGCTCGGGCTGTTCACCGCGATGGGCGCGCGAACGCTGCTGTATTGTGCCGCGCTGTGTACTGCCCCGCGTGCCGTCCCGCCGCGGCGCGGCATTGTCGCGCAGATGCCGGTGCCCCTGATCGAAGCCGGGGCGGTGTTCACGGTGTTGGCGCTGTTCCTGTTCTCCGCGATGATCGCGGCGTTCCTGCTGCTGGCGTTCGTGCAGAACGCGGCGGCGCTGCTGCTGGTCTTCCTGCAGGCCGCGACGGTCTTCGTGAATAGCGCGGCGGCGTTCGATATGCACCTCGCGTTTTTCCTGCTGATATTCGCGCTGTGCATCGCCCGTTTCGCGGCGCTGCTCCTGCCGCTGTTCGCGCATCTCCTCGCGCTGTGCGGGATCGCGGCGGATGAGTTTGTCATTTTCTTCGCGCGGCGCGTCCTGTGCGGCCTGTTGCCGTTCTTTTGCCTCTTCGCGCGCCTCTTCACGCAACGTGTCGCGATGATCGCGGCTTTCTTCAATCACGCTGTCGCGGTAGTCGCGGCTATCCTCGCGCAATTCTTCGCGGAATTCCTGCCGCTCTTCCTGAAATTCATGGCGCATCTCCTGCCGTTCCTGCTGCTGTTCCTGTTGCAGCTGGCGGTGATATTCCAGATAATAGCCGCCCGGCGCTTCCGCATGCTGTGCCAAAGCCGTCGCGGCCGCCCCCGTCATCAAAACTGTGCCCGTTCCCAATACGGCGGCCAGCATTTTTACTTTTTGCATTATTTTTCTCCTGTCTGTTGATCGTTTGAAATTTTCCGTGTCCACGTTAACACGAAATCCGTTAAAAAAGAAAAAAGGAAAAGCCGGATTTTTTTATGATCCGGCTTTTCCCGTTCAAGATAAAGCCCTCCAACAGGCATATCCTGCGCTTTTCGTTATTCCGCAGCGGGTCTTTCGCGTTTTTTGCCTTCACCCCCACGGTTGTCACCGCGTTTTTTCTGCCAGCCCTCGCGCATTTTTTTGGCCGCATCGGGGTTTGTTTCTTTCAGGCGCTCATAGGCTTCGCGGCGTTTTTCACGTGATACGTCACGGCCATGCCCGCCCTTTTCCATGCGTTTTTGACGCTTTTCCTGCCATTGGCGGCGCATCTCTTCCGCAGCTGCGGGATCGGTTTCCTTCAGCTTTTCGTATTCGGCGCGTTTCTGCTGCATTTTCTGCTGCATTTTCTGCCGCCATTCGCCGCGTTCGCCTTCGCTGCCGCGGTGTTCACGGTATTTTTCCCGCCATTCCGCACGCATTTTCTCGGCGGCTGCGGGGTCGGTTTCCTTCAGGCGCTCATATTCGGCGCGGCGCTTCTGCATTTCCTGAAAACGCGGATTATCGCCGTGTCTTTCCTGCATTTTCGTGCGCCATTCCGCACGCATTCTTTCGGCAGCTGCGGGGTCTTTTTCTTTCAACTCCTGATAGGCGCGGCGGCGTTCCTGCATTTTTTTGCGCATTTCACCGCGCTGCACCTGCCCGTGCGCACTGCGTTCCTTCGCCGTTTCGGCGGCCGCTTCCGGCAGTTCCGCATAGGCGGCGGGCGCGCCCGTCAGCATCAGCGCAGCGGAAACACCCAGAACAGCCAGCGACAATTTGAAATTGATCATGATTTTTCTCCTTATAATATTTTTATTTTTAAAAAACCGTTTTGCAGCGGCCGTACCGCCCCTCTTACCTGTAACACGGAGGGGGGAGACAAAACCCTGCGCTTTTTTTAAAATTTTTTTACCCGTCCGCATAAAAATGCCTGCGGCCGTTTATATCCTCGATATGATAGGTGTTTTCTCTCATCTTGTGAAGACGGCAGAGATCAACCGGAAC
>SKHU01000165.1 GCA_007116755.1 Alphaproteobacteria bacterium | reverse complement strand
CCACCAGATCCAGAATTTCGGGCGGCGCATCACTTTGTGCCTCTTCCTGCACATCGGCAAAACCGAAACCGAAAACCGGATCAAACTTCGTCGCCAATGCGTATTTTTCCGCATCGGATAAATCTTTATCCGACATCACCGCATGCAACTCTGCCAGCGCAACCGCCGTATTGAGATCGTCACAGATCGCTGTCGTAAAACGCCGGAGATAGTCCTGTGCCTTTTCCGAAAGCTGTGCATTTTCCTCTGCGGATTTGCTTAAGCCCGCAATCTGACGCATGAGTTTTTTTAAAGTCGCCGCCGCCGCATCCAGCGAGTGATAGGAAAATTTCAGCGGATTGCGGTAATGGCTGGTCAGATAAAGATAGCGCAATGCCAGCGGATCATAGCCTTTTTCAATCAGCGTATCGACGGTAAACACATCGCCTTTGGATTTGCTCATCTTGACCGAGTCGTCCATGCTGAGAAATTCGCAATGCAGCCAGTATTTTACAAAAGGCGCTTTGCCGGTCGCGCATTCGCTTTGCGCGATTTCATTGGTATGATGCACGGGAATATGGTCGATGCCGCCTGTGTGAATATCGAACTGTTCGCCCAGATATTTGCTGGACATGGCGGAGCATTCGATATGCCAGCCCGGAAAGCCTTTCCCCCACGGGCTGTCCCATTCCATATCGCGCTTTGTGCCTTCGGGGGAGAATTTCCACAGCGCAAAATCCGTCTTGTTTTTTTTGCCGCTATCATCAATGCGCCTGCCCGATTGCAGCCCTTCTATATCAAGCTTGGCCATATCGCCGTAACGGTCGAATTTTGCCGTATCGAAATACACGCCGTCATCGGTCACATAGGTATAGCCGCCTGCCTCCAGTTTCCGGATCATATCGATCTGTTCGGGAATGTGATCTGTCGCCTTGCAGACGATATGCGGTTTGAGGATATTCAGTTTTTCCGCATGGTCGAAAAACGCTTCCGTATATTTCTCCGCCAGCCCCCATGCGTCAAGATTTTCGCGGCGTTTGCCGATTTCCATCTTGTCCTCGCCCTCATCGGCATCGCTGGTCAGGTGGCCGACATCGGTGATATTCATGACGTGATGCACGTCATATCCGGCATAATCGAAAATCCGGCGCAGAATATCGGCAAAAACATAGGCGCGCATATTGCCGATATGCGCATAGGCATAGACCGTCGGGCCGCAGGAGTAAATCCCCGCCTTTCCTGATTCAAGCGGTTCAAACGGCTCTTTTTTGCGTGTCAGCGTATTGTAAAGTCGTATCTGTTCCATGCGTATTTTATGCAGCTTCCCTTGATTACGCAGCTTCTCTGGCCGTATAGGCACCGGCTTTGATAAGGCGGTCAATCTCCAGCAATTCCGCCAGCAGTGCGGGCATGTCTTTCAGATGCATCATATTCGGCCCGTCCGAGGGCGCGCGGTCGGGGTCTTCATGCGTTTCCATGAAGACAGCCGCAACACCGATCGCAATCGCCGCCCGCGCCAGCGGCGGCACAAAACGGCGGTCGCCGCCCGTGGATGCGCCTGCGCCGCCCGGCTGCTGCACCGAATGCGTCGCATCGAACACGACCGGCAGTCCCGTTTCCGCCATAATCGGCAAGGCACGCATATCGTTGACCAGCGTGTTATAGCCGAATGTCACGCCGCGCTCGCACAGCATCACATCGGGGTTGCCGCTGTCGATCAGTTTCTGCGCGACGTTCTTCATATCCCACGGCGCAAGGAACTGGCCTTTTTTGACATTGACGGGTTTTCCGGTCTTGGCCGCGGCAATCAGAAGATCGGTCTGGCGGCACAGAAACGCCGGAATTTGCAGAACATCGGCGACTTCTGCAACAATTGCGCATTGTTCCGGCGCGTGCACATCGGTAATAACGGGGCATCCGGTTTTTTCTTTGACTTCGGCCAGAACCGGCAGTGCCTTTTCCATACCAAGGCCGCGTCCGGCATTCAAAGAGGTGCGGTTGGCCTTGTCAAAAGAGGTTTTGTAAATCAGAGGAATCCCGAGTTTCGCCGTCATTTCCTTCAAGGCCTGCGACATTTCCAGCGCATGATCGCGGCTTTCCATCGCGCAGGGGCCGGCCAAAAGCGTGAACGGCAGATCGTTGCCGATGGTGATTCCGTTTTTTAATCTGATATGATGAGCCGTCATGTTTGCAATTCCTTTTGAATGAAGCTATGTTTCCCGCGTCATCAATAGCATAATTGCCTGCAAAATAAAACCGGGTTATAAGGCGAATAAAAAATATACGGAGAATTTAAAAAAATGAAAGCCGAAACCGAAAATCTGGTCGAAGATATTAGGAGCGCCCTAAAGCTCCTGAGGAGGCGTCTTTGACTGGGATAGCGCCCTTTTAAAGCTTGAAGAACTGACGGCACTCTCCGAAGATCCCGATCTGTGGAATGATACGGCGCGTGCGCAAAAGGTCATGCGCGACAAAAACCGCCTTGAGCGGCAGATCGGCAATATCCGCAGCATCGAGAACACGCTGGAGGAAAATACCGGCCTGATCGAACTGGCCGAGGCCGAAGGCGATGCCGAGATTTTGAAAGAAGCGGAAAACGCCATTGCCAAATTGCAGGAAAACGTCGCCAAACAGCAGCTTGAAAGCCTGCTGTCCGGCCCCGCCGACGGCAATGACTGCTATCTTGAAATCAATGCCGGCGCAGGCGGCACGGAATCCTGCGACTGGTCGTCGATGCTGCTGCGCATGTATCTGCGCTGGGCGGATCAAAGCGGGTTTAAAACAACGATACTCTCGCAGAATGACGGCGAGGAAGCCGGAATCAAATCCGTCACCGTACAGATCGAGGGCGAAAGCGCCTATGGCTGGCTGAAAACAGAAAACGGCGTGCACCGTCTGGTGCGGATTTCGCCGTTTGATTCCAATGCCAAGCGCCATACCAGCTTTGCCTCCGTCTCCGTTGCGCCTGTCGTGGACGAGAATATCGACATTGTGATCGAGGACAAGGATTTGCGCGTTGATACATACCGCTCCAGCGGCGCGGGCGGCCAGCACGTCAACACGACGGATTCGGCCGTGCGCATCACCCACACCCCGACGGGAATCGTCGTCGCCTGCCAGAACCAGCGCTCGCAGCACCAGAACCGCGATACGGCGATGAACATGCTGCGCGCCAAACTCTTTGAACTGGAACTGCAAAAACAGGACGCGGAAAAAGCCGAGCGTGAGGCGCAGAAAACTGATATCGGCTGGGGACATCAAATCCGCTCTTACGTGCTGCACCCCTATCAGATGGTGAAAGATTTGCGCACAGGCGCGGAAACCGGCAACAGCGCCGCCGTACTCGACGGCGATATTGATATGTTTTTAGAAGCCGCCCTTGCCCACAAAATCGGCGGGCTTGAAGACAGCAAAGCCGAGAAAAGCGCTTAAAACAAGGTCAGTGTTTGTATTTCGGGTTGCGCGGCGCTTCTTCGCCCCATTCGCGCAGCTGCGTGCGCCGCAGGCCGTATTTTGCCCCGCGCCCCATCAGCCATGCTAAAAAAATCAATGACAGAACGCCGTCCAGCCCGCGCAGCGTATTGGCAGGCTTCTCCGCCTCCGCCATGTTTTTAAGAATGGCCTCGGGATCGCCGGGATTTTCCGCGCGCGCCTCACGCAAATGTCCGAATCCCGTCACACGTTCCCCCAGCGCTTCGCTGACCGAACCGATATTGCGGTTGAATTCGCGGATCATGTCACGCGCCTGTCCTTCCGACAAATCCTCCGCCAAAATTACGTCATGCAGAAAATTACGCTGCTGCTCCAGCGGCGTTTCGCTGCTTTTCAAGGCCAGTCTCTCTGCTAATTGCTGCTGTACGACCTCTGTTTGACCTGTAACCTCCCGATCGGGTTTTTCCTCCACAATCGCCAGCGGAATAGCCGCCGACATCGACAAGGCAAAGAGAGGAAAATACACATCCCAGAATTTATATTTCGGCTTTTTGGTCAGACCTTTGGCAACTTTATGCCGCACCTTTTCAAAACCGTGCTGTAACTCATATTTATCCATGACACAAAGCCCCCCCTGCTCCAAACCGCTTTTGGTAATGCAGAATTGTAGCAAAACTTGTGTATTATGTCAATACACTATTGGAATAGAGTGACGTACAGCCCGGCAATATAATAGCAGCATAAAAACATCGGAACCAGCCAGAACAGATTTACACCGATGTTTATGCGCAGCAAGTCCTCCCGTGACAGCGCATAGTTGCGACGACCGCGGCGCATGGCTTGCATGATGCGTTTGAGGAAAAATTTGCGCATCAGAAAATTGAACACGCCGAAAATCTCGATCAGCAGCAGAAGCCCTGTGGCGATATAAGCGCCGCCGGCGGCGCTGAGCGGTGTAAAATTATCAAAATAAAAAAACAGCAGCACGGAAATCCCCAGCCACATCCATGCCGTACCGGACAAGGCTCTGATCAGCTTGGCCTGTTTCAGCCCCAGCATAAAAGCCTCATCCCGCGATATACGTGATCTGCGACGACGTGAATTTCGGGAAGAGCGGGAACGCCGCAATCCTGGGTCGACCCTCATAATATTTTCTCCCGGTTATAAGGGGAATATCTAGCCGCCGGCTGCGCTGATACTGTCGGCAATCATTTTCATCAATTCCAGCGTGTAGAAAGACAGGCCGAGATGCACGACAAACCAGAAACCGTTGGTTCCCCAGCGCACATTGAAAATCGTTTTCGCCGGAAGCTTATAGTCGCGCCCCGCACGTATGGCTTTCTTGATCTTTCTTTGAAAAATCGCATGGCGCGTCAAATGGTTCATCACGCCGAAAATCTGGATAAAAAACATTAAACCTGACGAAATATAGATAATGCCGACCATCGAGAACGGTGTCACATCGGGGTCAAGCAGCATATGAAAAAACGTAATAACAAGCCAGACCAGCGCCATATCCATCATTGAATACAAAAGCCGTGCCGGCAAAAGCGTGCTGAGATAGATATCTGCCTGCGCGGTTCTTTGAATTTCCCGTCTGCGACCGTCAACACCGGTATTCATGATACCCCTCCGTAATAGGAAAAAAGTTTCGCACCTTCCATTTTAAACCATTTTCTGCATTTTGAAACATCTGATTCCGTCAATTCCTGACAAAGGCTCCAAAAAGCGCGGCTATGATCCATATGCTGCAAATGTGCCACCTCATGCGCCACCACATAATCCAGCATTTCCTGCGGTGCCATATAAAGCCGCCATGAGAATGACAATACGCCGCGCGCCGAACAGCTGCCCCAGCGGCTGTGCGGGTCACCAATGCGGATACGGGTTATTTTTTTGCCGATCCTGTCTGCTTTTTCACGCGCACGCCATGAAATTTCGCGGCGCGCCTCACCGCGCAAGTAATCGCGTATACGACGGGCGTGATGTTCCGGTGCGCCCGATACGTAAAGATAATCCCCCTCGCACCGCACCGCGCCGCGCAGTTTTCCCGTCGGAACAATTTTACGGGGCACTCCCAGCACAGGAACGTATTCCCCCGCCCCGATCACAACGGATTGTTCGGCAATCTCCGTCAAATGCCGCAATATCCAGCGCTGCTGCTGCTGCGCAAATTCCCGCGCCTGAAGCCATGTTGCGGAACGGGGCAGCGTCAGCACGATACGCCTTTTTTTGACATCTGCGCGCAGGGACAAGCGCCGCGCACGGCTGTTCTGCCGAACGATGACCGCCTCATGCGGCGTATAGCCTTCCTCTGCCAATGCGGATGCGAGCCCGGCCGGCATCCAGTCGGGCGGCGGCGCATCTTTTATTTTTTCCCTTTTAAAAAAAATCATTGCCGTCAAGTCTTCCCTTTCGGCCGACGCATCACCAATCGCTGATAGCCAAAAAACTTCCCGAATACACCGCGCAGAGAAACAACCATAATGACCAGCCAATAAACAAAGAAAGAAACCAACATAAGAAATAGAACAACCCAGCCATAAAGCTCGGAATCAGCTTGCGTCAGGAAGTCCACATGCTCCCACCATTTTTCTCTCGTAAGCCTTCCCCCTGTCACTTTTCCAACAGTCCAGTAGAGCACTCCCAAAAGAAATGAAAACACCGTCAACCACAGATAAAAACGCCAAAAAACAGACCATGTCAGGGAAACCATAGCCTGTTTTGATGGAAAACGGTCAAAATCCTGTTTTCCTTTATCCCGCCCACGGTTTTTTTGCCGTATTTCCTGAGCCTTTTGCCGCATTTCATGAGTTGTTGACATACGTTGCTCACCCGTTCCGTTTCGTTATTTGAATGTTAATGTGTTTCCGGCATTAAGAAATTAAGACGAAAACCGCTGAATGTTTTATTGATCACGCCACGCACGCCTATATACAGAGCAAAAAACCAGAAAGAAAAGTTAATCAACATTCCCAGCAACAAACTGATAAACTGATATTTCATTGCAAATTGATAGATGGAAGCAGGGAGACCAATAAACTGTATAAAAGCAACAAACGCCACTGAAGCAGCCACAACAAAAAACACGACACGCCATAAAATTCCCCAGGCAATCTGAAACAGAATTCCGAAAGGCGGTGGACTGCCGTCCTCCCACAGAGCTTCGTGGATGTCTTCCTGTGCTT
>SKHU01000300.1 GCA_007116755.1 Alphaproteobacteria bacterium | reverse complement strand
TGAAAAACGTGAAAATCTTTTGAATGCGGGTGTGTGTTTTACAGCAATTCTCTGGGGTTGGTTTCTTGGCTCTGCGCGCACAGGCTTCAGGCGGCAGATGCCGCCGCCAATTGATGAGAAAACAGGGCAGCCTTTTATGCTGGGTGTCGAGTACCGTCAGCTTTTTGAAGTAACCCCTGTCACCAATCTGTTATTTTTTATCCTTTTTATTCTGGGGTTCGTGTTGTTGGGGATATGGCAGAAAAAACGCGGTCTGGCGTTATCAGACCATCGTTTTGCATTTATTTTTGGCGGGATTTTTCTGGTGCTGATGGCTTTTACCTTATAACAAAGAGCATTGTTATTTTTTAATATAATTGTTTCGGGCAGTGAAAAATTTGTAATAAAAGGAAAAACAGATGACAGCACCCAATCTCGTTATAACGGTTGTTACGATTGCGACGGTGGGGTATGCGGTGCGCGCCGCGTATAATTATTACATCGCCATACGGCGGCAGAAACCCGAGAAAATGGCAAATGCAAAGGCATGTGCGCTGACGACGGCATGGTTTTGGCTCTTTTTCCTGATAGCCCGGTATTTTGAAAGGCAGCGCAAGGACAGGGAAATAATGGCCGAATATGCGGATGCCGAAGATTTGGAGATGCTTATTGCTCTGGACAGGCATATCGTTGTGTATGGCGCGCTGTCTTTTCGTATATTTTGCGGTTTCTTTGCGGTGTTTCTGCTCTTTCATATATGGCAGAGCATACGCGGAGTTAGTTTGTATCGTGATCATCTTGCTGTTTTTCTTATGATGGCAGGATTTGTCGCTTTTCTCTTTATCGGCACCGTATTGATCGGATAAACCGTTCAATCTTCGGGGGAGGGGCGGGGGATTGCGTCGCGGGCGAGTTCGTCGGCGCGTTCGTTTTCGGGATGGCCGCTATGGCCTTTGACCCAGACCCAGTCAACGCTGTGATGCCGCGCAATCTCCGCATCCAGCTTTTGCCACAGCCCTGCATTTTTCAGCGGTTTGCGTCCCGCCGCCTTCCAGCCCCTGTTTTTCCAGCCGCGCATCCATTGTGTTACCCCGTCGATGACATAACGGCTGTCGCTGTGTATTGTAACGGCGCAGGGTTCGGACAAGGCTTTCAGCCCTTCGATCACGGCCTGAAGCTCCATGCGGTTATTGGTGGTGTCTGCCGCGCCGCCGGAAAGTTCTTTTTCATGACCGTTATAGCGCAAAATCGTGCCCCAGCCTCCGGGGCCGGGATTGCCGCTGCATGCGCCGTCGGTAAAAATATCAATTTTTTTCACGGCAATTCTCCTGTTAAATTACGGATGTCATTTGTGCTGTGCCAGCGCAGTTTTTCAAGATATTCGCGCGGATCATGCGGCGTGACCAGCGCGCCGTCCGGCCGGTCGAAATATTCCGCAAGGCGGCTGAGCAGAAAACGCAGCGCCGCGCCGCGATGCAGCACGGGCAGCGCGTCCAGAACCTGTTTGTCCAGCGGATATGCGGCATGATAGCTGCCCAGCAGCGCTGCGCATTTTTCTATGTCGGGGCGGCCGCCCGCATCAAAACACCACGCATTGACGCAGATCGCCAGATCATAGGCCAGAGTATCATATCCCGACAGGTAAAAATCGATCACGCCTGTTAGTGTTTCGCCGTCAAACAGCGTGTTGTCGGGAAAAAGATCGGCGTGGATATTGCCTTCGGGCAGCTCGTATTCCGGCCAGTTTTGCTCCAGAAAATCAAATTGCATGGCAAGCTCTGCAGACAAATTTTTTTCAAATTTTTCGGCGCAATCCAGATAAAAGCTGCGTTTTTTCAAAAGGGCGGGCACCGACCACGGGTTGGGGCGCGTCAGGGCGAAATGCTCGCCCGCGCGGTGCATTTTTGCCAGAGTTTCGCCGAGGGCGCGGCAATGCGCGGCGCATACGGGTTTCGGCTCCGTCCCGTCCAGAAAGGAGAGAATGAGGGCGGGTTTTCCGGCGAGTTGTGAAATTCTGTTGCCATCCGTATCGGAGATGACCTCGGGGCAGGGCAGTCCGGCGGTGCGCAGCCTGTCCGTAAAAGCCGTAATATAGGGCAGGGCTTCGCGGCCGGGGGAAAAATCCTCGACCAGTGTCAGAATATAGCGCCCCGTTTCCGTTTCCAGCAGGTAATTCGTGTTGTTGATGCCCGCCGTTACAGGTGAAAACGCGTGCAGCGCACCCAGATCATAGTGCGCGAGAAACTGCTGTAAATCGTTATCTGTGATGTCGGTATAAACGGCCATGCGGCAGATTTTAAAAGATATTCTTCCGCAACGCTACGGTTAATTGACCGGATGAAGATGGGACGGGCGGGTTTTCTTTTCGCCGTCTTTTTTGTCTTTTCCGCCTTTTTTGAAGCTGTCCATCAGCGGCGCAGGATGATCGGCACGGTGTTTGGCCAGTTCGGTATAGAATTTTTTATTGGCATAGAATTTCAGATAGCCGTGCATGTTTTTGCGCAGATGCAGCTTTTGCTCGCCTGTCGCCTCGACCAGACGTTTGGCAACCTCGCGGATTTCAAACGGCATGCAGTCAGGTTTGGTTTTCAAAATGGCGGCAATGCCGGTTTCCGCTTCGGGGTGGATGACGGGATCGGCAAACAGCGCGTTGAATACGGCGGTGGCCATTGAAAAATCCGAGAGTTTCTCGCTCGCGCGGGTGACAATCTCTGCGATGGCGCCGCCGCGATGGTCTTTGGCGGCCGCATCGAAGGCGCGCTGATAGGCCGTCGGTTTGAAGGCGACGTAATTGGCGCTTTCCACATAATTTCCGGGGGCGTTGATATCGTGATCCAGCAGAAATTTTACGGTTTCGGTATCGCCGTTGGCGGCGGCGTTGACCAGCAGCTTTTCGGGGTTGTTGGCCGCGGCCTGCATAGCTTTCATCAGCCGCTCTTTATTATCCGTGCGCCAATCCGCCATATGCTGCCCTCCCGACCGTTTTTCCATCGTTTTCCGCAATAGAATCACTATAACACAAAACCTATAATATGTAAAGTTTATGAGGTGCGCTGTTAATTGAAAAGTAAGATAAAACGCGTAATATTTGAACAGGCAGACTGTTTTTATACGCATATCTTCAAAGGAAAAAACATTGGTCTGGAACGTAAAATTTTACCCCGATTTTGCCGAAGAATTCACGACATTGAATATTGCTGTTCAGGAAACATTAAATCGCCGGATTGATAATCTTCGCATAGAGCGGCCGCATTTAGGACGGCCGTATGCAGATACGTTACAAGGCTCTCGCCACGCGAATATGAAAGAGTTACGTTTAAAAGCTGATGGCGGTGTCTGGCGTTTTGCTTTTGCTTTTGATCCGGAACAAAAAGCTATTATTTTATGCGGAGGAGATAAATCCGGTCTGAAAAACCAGAGTAAATTCTACAGAGCATTGATAGAAAAGGCTGATGGACGATTCGAAGAACATCTTGAAAAGATGCAAAGCGCAAAGGATGCGTCGAAACAATTTTCAAGAAAGAAAGGCAGGGGAAGAAAAAAATGACAGGGGATAAAAATGAGAAATACACACCGGTTGACTACAGTGAAATCTTGGAAAAAATGAGTCCGGAGAGTCGTGCCCGTATTGAAGCAGGGGCAGAAGAAGACAGAAAAATCATTGAAACTTTGTATTATCTGCGGCAGGAATTAAAGCTTTCTCCCGAAGGTCTTGCGGAGACACTCGGCCTGCCGCGCAAAGACATCGCCCGCATTGTCCGTGATGCCGATCTTGTTCTTGTGACGCTGCAGAATGCCATTGCCGCTGCGGGCGGTCATCTCTCGATTTTGGTGGAGATGCCGGAAAAACAGGATATCAAGCTTGATGAAATTGCCGATCTTATTGATTTGCAATCGGAGTCTTAAGCGGCGAGGATGCGCGGGAGTTTGAAGGTGATGTTTTCCTCTGCTGTCGTGATATTTTCAATCGTTATAGTACCAAACAGGGATTCGGCGCGGTCAATTACGCCCTGCACCAGCTTTTCCGGTGTTGATGCTCCTGCGGACAGGCCGAGAATTTTTGTGTTTTTCGCCAGCGCCTCCCAATCGATCGCATCGGCGTTCTGCGCCAAAAAGGCATTTGCGCAGCCGTTTTTCTGCGCGGTTTCGACAAGCCGGTTGGCGTTGGAGGAATTGGCCGAACCGATCACAACCAGCAGATCACAGCGCGGTGCAATCGCCTTTACGGCGTTCTGGCGGTTGGTGGTGGCATAGCAGATATCCTCTTTTTTCGGCGCGGCGATTTCGGGAAAACGGCGGAGGAGAATATCGACAATCCCTTGCGTGTCATCGACCGACAGTGTTGTCTGCGTCGCATAGGCCAGTTTTTCCGGCGCGTCTGTCCGGTAGTTTTCCGCATCTTCCGCCGTTTCGATCAGCGTCACTGCGCCATCGGGGAGTTGTCCCGTCGTGCCCTCCACTTCGGGATGGCCGGCATGGCCGATCAGCAGCACATGCAAGCCGTTTTTATGATGGCGCTCGGTTTCGCGATGCACTTTGCTGACCAGCGGACAGGTCGCGTCGATATAAAACATGCCGCGCTTTTCCGCGGCCTCGGGCACGCGTTTGGGAACGCCGTGCGCCGAAAAGATCACCGGAACATCGTCGGGCACTTCATCCAGCGTTTCGACAAACACCGCGCCTTTTTTTTCAAGATCATCCAGCACATGGCGGTTATGCACGATTTCATGCCGCACATAGACGGGTGCGCCGTATTTTTCCAAAGCTTTTTCAACAATCAGAATGGCACGATCAACCCCCGCGCAGAAGCCGCGCGGATCAGCCAGCAGAATTGTCAAAGACTTGTCTTGATATTTCCTCACCATAACGTTTATATAAAGGGAAAGAAACCGTTTGTCGAGTATCGGGGTTGCCGTTCATGAGAAAAAAAGCCGCTGTTTTGACCGTTTTTGCCGCATTTTTGATGCTGTCCGGCTGTGCCGGAAAAAACAGGGAGGCGCTAAGCTGTCCCGAAACGGGGCTGATGCGCTATGCCGATAGTACGATTTATACCGATGCGGCGGGGAATGAGACCGGCTATGCCGAATTTGTCGATTTCCGCGGCAGCTGCCGTTTTGCACGGCGCGGGCCGGAGGCGGTGCTGGTCGATCTTGACCTGACTTTTTATGTTGAAGACCGCGGCGATGCCGAACGTCTGCGGCGCGGCAAAGATATCGAATACTTCGTGACGATTTTGTCGCCGGATGACCGCATTCTGGCCAAAGAGGTTTTTCAAATTCCGGTGACGATCGACCGCGAGGTGCGGTCGGGGATGGAAACGGAAACCGTGCAAAAGCGCATTCCGCTGGAGAACAAACGGGATGCAGGCGACTACCGGATCGTTCTGGGGTTGCAATTGACACCCGAACAGCTGGAGCGGAACCGGAAAAAAGGCGCGCCGCGCAACTGATACCTTGCCGCCGCGCTTGCTTTTCTGCGCCGTCGGGTCTATAAATGTGATAGTTTCAAACAGGAAAGATATCAAAGTAAAGCGCAGGAGAGGCAAGCCCATGCAGCAGCAGGAATTCTGGAACGGCGAATTTGACGAACATCTGGAGGTCGCCGCCGCGACAAAGGCCGCGTTGCAGCAGCCGTTTTTTGATCTGCTGGCCGCCGCCGTGCGCACGATTGAAAACGGCGGCAAAATCATGTTTTTCGGCAATGGCGGCAGCGCTGCGGATTCCCAGCATCTGGCCACCGAGCTGACGGCGCGCTACAAAAAAGACCGCAAGGCCATCGCGGCGATTGCGCTGACAACCGATACATCGGCCTTGACGGCAATCGGCAATGATTTCGGTTTTGAGGATTTGTTCTCCCGCCAGATTGAGGCGCTTGGCCGCGCCGGTGATCTTGTTATCGGTATCAGCACCTCGGGCAACAGCCCGAATGTTCTGAAGGCATTGCATTTGGCGCGGGAGACGGGAATCACAACGGTCGGTTTCACCGGCGGTACGGGCGGAAAAATGCCGGAATGTTGCGATATTCTTCTGAACGTGCCCTCGGCAACGACGGCGCGGATACAGGAAATGCACATCACACTGGGACAAATGCTGTGCGGTGCGCTGGAACAGGCGCTGGGGCTGACGGCAACGGAAGACACGCTGCCCTGTTTTCGTGCGGCATAACTTTTAAAAGGTATATAAGGGTACACAAGGCATGGCTGAAGCACAAAAAAATTCCGATCTGGAGAAGATCAGCTTTGAAGACGCGCTTTTGGAACTGGAAAAAATCGTACGCGAATTGGAGGCCGGGCAGGGCGATCTGGAAAGCTCGATCACGGCTTACGAGAAAGGCGTGGCTTTGAAACAGCATTGTGAAACCAAGCTGAAAGCCGCGCAGGCGAAAATCGAAAAAATCACCCTGAACGAAAACGGCACGGTATCGGCCGAAGAAACATCTGTTGACGGCTAAAGCCCTAAAAAATAAATAAGAATAATAAAAAACACTGAAAGCCGCCATGACCGCTGAAAAAATCGTATTTTATCACCATCCCTGTCTGGACGGCAGCGCTTCGGCTTGGGCGGCGTTGCAGGCTTTCGGCCGCGAGAACACGGTCTATCAGGGATATACGCATGACGAAAAGGATGTTTTGCGTC